>NZ_NIBE01000016.1:0-33164 GCF_002205115.1 Pseudomonas sp. DrBHI1 | reverse complement strand
GGGCGGGTGATGGCGGGCGAGGGCGCCGACCGGGCATTGGGCATGTTTATCAACAGCCTGCCGCTGCGGGTGTCGCTGGCGGGTCGCGACGTGGGCCAGGCGCTGGTCGGAATCCACGGCCAGCTGGCGGCGCTGCTCAGGCACGAGGACGCGCCGCTGGTGCTGGCCCAGCGCTGCAGTGGCCTGCCCGCCGGCGTGGCACTGTTCGACAGCCTGCTCAACTACCGGCATGGCGCCGCGCACGACGCCGAAGCGTTGCCCGGGGTGACCCTGCTCGATGCCAGCGAGGTGCACAGTCACGCCCTGGTGTTGACCGTGGACGAGCAGGGCGACAGCCTGCGCCTGAGTGTGCGGGCACCTTGCGAGTTGGGTGCCGGACGGGTGCTAGGGTTCGTTTCCTGCGCCCTGCAGGCGCTGGCTGCTGCCCTGCTCAGCGAAGCCCCGGTGGCGCTCGAGGCGCTGCCGACCCTGCCGGAAACGGAGCGTGTGTATCTGCTGGAAACCCTCAACAGCACCGAGGTTGCGCTGGATACCGCGTATCCGCACCTGCCGGCGCTGTTCGCCGCTCAGGTGCGACGCACGCCGGATGCCGTGGCGCTGCAGAGTGAAGACGCGCAGCTCACCTACCGCGAGCTCGACGCCCAGGCCAATCGCCTGGCCCATCACTTGATCGGCCTTGGCGTGCGGCCCGACAGCCGGGTAGCGGTGTGCCTGGAGCGCGGCGCCTCGCTGATCGTCGGCCTGCTCGGCGTGCTCAAGGCCGGTGGCGCCTATGTGCCGCTGGACCCCGGCTACCCCGACGAACGCCTGCACTACATGCTGGCCGACAGCGCGCCCCTGGCACTGCTGGTGCACGGAGCCACCCGTGGCCTGTTCGAGGGTCAGTCGACATCGTTGGTGGATCTGGATCACGGTGACTGGCAGGTGCACGGCGACCATGCGCCGGAGCTGCCGGAACTGGGTGGCGGGCACCTGGCCTACGTCATGTACACCTCGGGCTCGACTGGCACGCCGAAAGGGGTGATGGTCGAGCACCGCGGGCTGTGCAACCTGATGCGCTGGGGCAGCGACCTGTGCCCGCCGCGGGCCGATGACGCGCTGCTGCAGCGGGCGCCGTTCAGCTTCGACGGTTCGGTGTGGGAGTTGTTCTGGCCACTGTGCGCGGGCTTGCGCCTGGTGCTGGCCCGCCCCGACGGTCACCGCGATCCGGCTTACCTGGTGCAGCTTGTCCAGTCGCGCAGGGTGACCACCGTCAAGTTCGTTCCGGCCCTGCTGCAAGCGTTTCTCGACACCCCGGGCGTGGAGCGTTGCAGCAGCCTGCGCGATGTCTTCTGTGGTGGCGGCGAGCTGACGCTGGCGCTGGCGCAACGGGTGCGCCAGGCCTTGCCCCAGGTGCGCTTGCACAATGTCTATGGCCCCACCGAAGCTACCGTGGACAGCACCGCCTGGACCTTGGAGCCGCAGCAGCCGTTGCCCGTCGCCGCCCCGCCGATCGGGCGGGCGATCGGCAACACGCGTCTGTACGTGCTCGATGCCCATGACCGTCCGGTGCCTGTGGGTTGTGCCGGCGAACTGCACATCGGCGGCATCGGTGTGGCCCGCGGCTACCTGGGCTTGCCGGCGTTGCAGGCCGAGCGCTTCATCGCCAGTCCGTTCGTGGCCGGCGACCGCCTGTACCGAACCGGCGACCTGGTGCGCTATCGCGCCGATGGTGAGCTGGAGTTTCTCGGTCGCAACGACTTCCAGGTCAAGCTCAACGGCCTGCGCATCGAGCCGGGCGAGATCGAGGCGCTGTTGGCGGCTCATCCGGACCTTGGCCAGGTGGTGGTGCTGGTTCGCGAGGAGCGCCTGGTGGCTTATGCCAGCTGTCGCGACGGCCATGGCGCGCCGACGCTGGAAGCGCTGCGTGCCTACCTGCTGGCGCGACTGCCGGCCTACATGGTGCCCTCGGCCTATGTGCTGCTGGCCGAGTTGCCGCTGAGCCCCAATGGCAAGGTCGATCGCCGCGCTTTGCCGGCGCCGGGCGTGGAGGCGGTGATCAGTCGGGCCTATGAGGCGCCCCGTGACGAGCTGGAGCATACGCTGGCGCAGATCTGGACCGAAGTGCTGAAGATCGAGCAGGTCGGCCGCGACGACAACTTCTTCGAGCTGGGTGGGCACTCGCTGTTGGCGGTCAGCCTGGTGGCGCGCATGCGCCAGGCCGGGCTGCATGCCGATGCGCGCCTGTTGTTCAGTCAGCCGACCTTGGCGGGCCTGGCGGCCAACACGCGTCGCGGGCAGGAACAGGTGGCGATTGCGCAGACCACGATTCCAGCGCTCAAGGGCAGGCGGCGGATCTGACCGGTTGGGGCCGCTACTTCGGCGAAATGCGATAGACGCAGCGCCGATCCCCTGAAATCAGGTGTTCGCAACGCTCCACCAGCCCCTGCTCGCCGATCGCCGCCTGGAATACCTGCAGCTCGCTGCGGCAGAACCCCTGGCAGCGGGTGGCGGCGATGCAGATCGGGCAGTGGTTCTCGACGATCAGCCAGTCGTTGCCGTCGGCCTGCATTTCGGCCATGTAGCCGGCGCGCTCGCGCAGCTGCACGAGGATGCGCACCTTGTCCTCCAGGCTTTGGCCATCGGCGCAGGCCTGCTGGTACTCACGGCTGTTGCTGTCTTCCATGCGGCTGATCAGGCGGTCGACCCCGTCGCTGCCGAACACCTGCTCGACGCTCTCGATCAGTTGCAGGGTCAGCACGCTGTGGGAGTCGGGGAAGCGGCGCTGGGCCGTGGCGGTCAGTGCCCATTTCTGCGAAGGGCGCCCGGCGCCCTTGGCCGGCACGCTGATGCCGCTGACCAGGTCGGCCGCCTGCAGTTTCTGCACTTGCTGGCGAGTGGCTTCGAAGGTGATGGCGAGCAGCTGGGCCAGGTCGGCGGTCTTGAGCGGCCCGCGGGTCTTGAGCAGGAACAGGATGCGGTCGGCGGTGCAGTTGGTATCAACGGTGGTCGAGGTCATGGAGCGCTGGAAACCGGGCGTGAATGAACGGATCGGGCACTCTCCTGGGCCATCCTTTGCGCAGGCAAGTGGGCGAAGGATAGCCCGGATTCGTGGTGATTTGTGCAAGAAGAACGATTATCGAATATAAAATTTATATGCGATAAAAATATAAAAGGTATTAGTTGTATTTATTGAGTCCGCGGCTAAGCTGAATTGCGGAGCCTGTGCTTGCCGGTCCCAGGGAGGGGTGCGTGCACGTCCATCGACACCTTGCTGGCAAATGCCGGGCATGGGCTCACCCACAATAACTCGACAGGGATGTGAGTGCATGAATGCCCAGAAACCCGTGACCATCTATGAACACGCCGACGCGCTGAACAGCCTGCAAGGCGTGGTCGACCTGGTGAAGCTTTCCGACCAGTACCGCCAGTCCGCGATCCTGCATTCGGCGCTGGCCCAGCGTGTGTTCGATCACACCCGCCAGCCGGTCAGCGCCCAGGCCCTGAGCGATGCGCTGGGTTGGGTGCCGAACAAGGGCCGCATCTTCCTCAACGCGCTGGTGGCCATGGGCCTGTTGAAGCGCACCGCCCAAGGTTTCGAGAACCTGCCGCTGAGCCAGCGTTTCCTGGTCAGCGACAGCGCCGAGTTCATCGGCCCGATCATCGACCACCAGCGCCTGCAGTGGCAAAACTGGCCGCGCCTGGACGAAGTGCTGCGCAGCCGCACCTCGCTGGATTTCCAGCAGGAAAACCGCTTCAAGCACGACCTGGCGGCCCGCGACGCCTTCAACGATGCCATGGTCCGTTTCAGCCAGCCCATGGTTGATGTGCTGCGTGACCTGCCGCTGTTCGACAAGGCCCGCCGGGTGATCGACCTGGCCGGTGGCCACGGCACCTACCTGGCCGAGATCGCCAGCCGAAATCCGCAGGTCAAGGGCGAGGTCTGGGACCTTGAGCCCACCCGCGAGGCGGCCGCGGCCACCTTCGCCAAGTACCGTCTTGACGACCGCCTGGGCTTCCATGCCCGCAACCTGCTGGACCTGGCGCAGTACCAGGGCGAGCGGGCCGACGTGGTGATGCTCAACGACTGCCTGCACTATTTCACCCGCGAGCAGGTGCGTACCCTGATCGCCGGCGCTGCCGGCATGGTCGAGGGCGACGGCGCGCTGCTGGTGCTGAGCATGGCCCTGGAGGATGACGAGATCCACCCGGCGCTGTCGGCCGACTTCTCCCTGCACATGATGCTCAACACGGTCAACGGCGAGCTGCATCCGACCCGCTACCTGATCGACAGCATGGCGTCGGCGGGGTTGAGCGTGGAGCAGGAGCCGATCGGCCGCTACACCCTGCTGATCGGGCGGAGGGCTGCCTGATGCTGCGCTTGTTGGCATTGCATGCCGCGCCGCTTGGCGACGCGGCGGCCCAGGCCCTGGACAGCTTGGGCAGCGCCGCGGCGGCGGCCGGTTTCAGCCTGCAGGTCAGCCAGAATCCGGCCGGCCAGGGACCGGTGGACGCAGTCTGCCTGCTGCTCGACAGCGCCACGCCACCGGTTGCGTTGAACACGTTGCTCAATGAGGCCAGCGGGCTGTGTCGCAACACCGCGCTGGTGCTGGTCCGCGTGCAGGGTGCACTGGCACAGTTGCCGCCCGCCAGCGGCGTGATCGCCCAGTGGCAGCAGGCGAGCCAGGGCTTTCTCTATCCGTACTCGCTGGATATCGGTGCCGGGCAGGCGCCGGAGCTGGCGATCAAGGACTGGCTGGCGGGCTTCGCCAAGTTCGCGGCCGCGACCAAGCTGTGGCGTTCGCTCGACGGCCTGGGCCTGGACGAAGCGGCGCGGGCCGCGCAGCGCCCCGAGCTGAACCACATCAATATCCTCACCCGCGACCTGGAAGCCTCCAAGGCGTTCTACAGCGACATCCTTGGCGCCAACTACTGCTACAACCTGGGGCCGCGCAAGGCCGTGATGGAGCTCAACGGCTTCGACTTCTTCATCGAGCAGAGCGAGTCGTTCAGTTACCCGACCGGCTACCACATCGGTGTGCGGGCACTGCCCGGGGATGTGCGGCGCATCGCCGAGCAGGTCACCGCTGCCGGCACCATCAAGCTGGTCAAGGGCAACGGCCCGGCGCCGGGCTACCACCATGGGCCGGACAACGTGCGCAGCGCCGTCTACTTCGAGGACCCGGATGGCCTGGTGATCGAGGTCTACAGCGCCGAAGTGGAGATGATCGAAAGCAACCCTCGGTTGCTCCTCGACCGCCTCTGACCCCACGTCGTCACAGGCCTGCCGCTCGGCGGGCCTGTGCCTAGGCAGGTATTCGCATGAACAGCTACAAACAGTGGCATTGGCCACGGCTGCCCAGCCCATTGCCCAAGGATGTCAGCGACCGGGCGTTGATGGGCTACCCAGAGCACTACCAGGAGCATCCGTTGCAGGCGCAGGTCGCCACGGCGCTCGACGGTCTGCTCCAGGCGCCGCTGGACGTCTTGCTGACGTTGCTTGAGCAGCCACGCCAACCCCTGGCCCGGCGCATCGCCGCCGGCGAGGTGCTGGCATTGCGCGGCGACCCGCGCATCGACACCTTCGCCCCGCAGATGATCGATATCCCGGCGGCGCGGGTGCACATCGGCCTCGACCCGCGCGCGGTCGAGCAGGTGATGGACCAGTTCGACGGGCTTGGCCTGGACCGCAGCTGGATCGACAAGGAAACGCCGCGCCACGCCGTGGAACTGGCGGCGTTCCGTATCGCCCGCTTCCCGGTGACGCACCAGGAGTACCGCCAGTTCCTGCTCGACAGTGGGCATGCCGGCATCCCCGACGGCTGGGCGTTCGGCCGGTATCCGCGGCACCACGCCAACCACCCGGTTTACAGCGTCTCGGCCAGTGACGCCGATGCCTACGCCCAGTGGCTCAGCGAGCGCACCGGCCGACGCTTTGCCCTGCCCAGCGAGGCGCAGTGGGAGTATGCCGCCGCCGGCCCCGAAGGGCGTCAGTTCCCCTGGGGCGACGCCTACCAGGTCGAGCACGCCAACACCGCCGAGCTGGGCTATCTGGACAGCACGCCGGTCGGCGTGTTCAGCGACGCCGCATCGCCCTTCGGGGTGCTGGACATGGCCGGCAACGTCGAAGAGTACGTGGCCGAGGACTACCGGCCATACCCCGGCGGCCCGCAGATCGAGGACGACCTGGTGCTCGATGTCGGCACCCACCGCGTGGCCCGCGGTGGCAGCTTTACCCGTTTCCGCGACCTGGCGCGCACCGCGCGCCGCCACGGGCGTTACCCGCGACCGATCTACGTCATGGGTTTTCGCCTGGTTGAAAACCACAACTGAGCTGTTCCGTCTTCCGTGCAAGAGGTCTGATTCCATGAACAAGGATGTTTCGCTTCACACCATCGTGCCGATTTCCATCCTCGGCGGCGATGTCGATGCCCATTTCTTCGGCTTCCACGGCTTCGAGCGTGACCAGGAGCATTTCGCCGTCGGCATCGGCCGCGAGCAGTGCGACGTGCCGTTGGTGCGGGTGCACTCCGAGTGCATCACTGGCGATGTGTTCGGCTCGCAGCGCTGCGATTGCGGCCCGCAATTGCAAGAGGCGTTGCGCACCCTCAAGGAGGTGGGCGGCTACCTGATCTACCTGCGCCAGGAAGGGCGTGGCATCGGCCTGTACTCCAAGTTCGAGGCCTACCTGCTGCAGGACAAGGGCCTGGACACCTATGAAGCCAACCTGCGCCTGAACCACTTGGCCGACTCGCGCTCGTTCGATCCGGCCGTGCAGATCCTGCGGGCCCTGGGCGTGGACCAGTGCCGGTTGCTGACCAACAACCCGGAGAAGGTCGCCCAGCTGCGCGCCGGTGGCATCGATGTGATCGAACAGGTGCCCACCGGGGTGTTCCTGACCAATCACAACCGCAACTACCTGCAGGCGAAGGCCGTCAAGTCCAGCCATTCGATCAAGCTCTGACTCCAGCGAAAAAGGATCTTTCGATGAAACACATTGGCCCTATCAGCGGTATCGCCGCCCATGCCGCGCGCTTCGTCGCCACCGCCGGCTACGACAACCAGGTGATCTTGTGGAACGCCGCCACCGGCGAGCCGATCCACCGTGTGCACCACGACCACCTGGCCAACCAGTGCGCCTTCAGCAGTGACGGCAAGCACCTGGTCAGCGCCAGCAGCGACTACACCGCGCGCATCTGGGAAGTGCCGAGCATGCGCCTGAAAGCCGTACTGCAGGGGCACAACGACGATGTCGAGATGGCGGTGTTCTCGCCAGACAGCCAGCGCGTGGCGACCTGTTCGCGTGACCATGTGCTGCGCATCTTCGACCTCGACGGCGTGCAGTTGCAAGCGTTCCATGGCCACCAGGCCGACGTTATCTCGGTGGTCTGGTCGCCGGACGGCCAGCGCCTGATCTCCAGCAGTGACGACGGTACCGTGCGCCAGTGGGACACCCGCAGCGGCCAGCAATGCGACGAGGTGGACATCGGCGGCGTGGAGACCGACACCATCGCCATCACCCGCGAAGGCGTGGTGTTCGCCGGGGACGACGAGGGGCGCATCTCGATCATCGCCCAGGGCCAGGTGCAGACCGTGCCGGCCCACGCCGCCGGGATCAAGCGCATCGTCTGGAACGACGACAAGCGCCTGCTGGTGAGCCTGAGCTATGACCGTTCAGCGATCCTCTGGACCTTCGACGCCGCGCGCAACCTGGTCAAGCGCCGCAGTACCGCGCTGCCGAGCATCGTCTGGCCGCGCAGCTGCGCTTTTGTCGGCGACGAACAACTGGTGTTCGCCACCTTCGGCTCGCGCTACGCCACCTGGAACTACGAGCAGGACCAGTGGCAGGTGTCGGGCATCGAGCCGGCGGTAAGCATTAACGCCGTGGTGCGCAGCGAAGAGCGCCAGTACAGCATTGGCGATGCTGGCATTCTGCACCGTGACGACCAGCCGGTGACCAGTGTCGGCAGCCTGTGCAACTTCCTCCTGCCGTTCGGACCGCTGCTGTTGACCGGCGGCCAGATGGGCCAGGTGTTCGATGGCCTGTCCGGGCGCATGCTGTACCAGCACCGTTCGCCACTCAACTGCGGCGCCACCTTCGTCAGGAATGGCGAAGACCTGGCGTTGATCGGCACCTATACCGGCGAAGGCTTGGTGTTCGGCCATGATGGCCAGGGCGGGCTGCGCCTGGTGGCGTCGATCCCCATGCATGACAACGCGATCAAGGGCGTGGCCGCCGACCAGCGCCACCTGTTCAGCGTCTGCGCCTCGGCCGATGCCGCGCTGCACAGCATCGAGGATTTCAGCAGCGTGCGGCATATCGAGGGGGCGCATACGCGTATTTCCAATGGTTGCTGCCCGATCACCGGCGGTTTCGCCAGCATCGGTCGCGACCTCAAGCTGCGCCTGTGGCTGGAGACCGGCGACGAGGTGTTCGACTCGCCGCACCAGCACTCGATCAAGTGCATCGCCGCCTCCGCTGATGGCCGGGTGATCGCCACCGCGGCCTACAACGGTACCGTGGCACTGTTCGACCTGGTCTCGCGGCGCTGGCTGCCCATGCAGCGGCCGACCGCCAGCGGCATTTCCTGCCTGACCCACGACGCCGTCAGCGGCGCCTTCCTGGCCAGTTCCTATGACGGGCGCATCTACGGCATCGACGCCCGCCTGGCGTCCTGAAGGAGCAGCACATGAGCAAGCAAGCAAGTGACTTCATGGCCCAGGGCGACTACCGCAAGGCCCTCGATACTTCGTTCGTGCACCGCTACAGCCATGGCGAGGACGAGTGGTCGTGGGACATCGGCATGATCCAGGCGGCCCAGGCTTTCCTCGAGCGTCTCGACCCCCGTGCTGATCAGCATGTACTGGACATCGGCGTGGGCCGTGGCCGTGACGCCTCCACCTTCATCCTCGCCGGGCATCGGGTCACCGGCCTGGATATCGTCGAGAACTCCAGCTGGCCGTTGCTGCGCAAACGCTGGGGCGATCGCCTGGACCTGGTGAACAAGGCCATGCAGGACTGGCAGCCGGCGCCGGGCACGGTGTTCGATGCGGCCCTGGACAATGGCTGCTTCCACCACCAGCATCCGGACGAGTGGGGCGCGTACCTGGCCCATGTGCGCCGCCTGCTGCGCCCCGGCGCGCTGGTGGGGCTGAACGTGTTCGGGGTCGACGCGGCCCATCCGCAGCCGGGCTGGCGCGAGATGGACAACCAGCGCCAAGGCTACTTCTTCACCGACGATGGTATCCGTCAGACCCTTGAGGCCCATGGCTTCACCTGGGAGGGGCTGGAGGTGATCGAGCGCCAGCACGGCGAAGCCCGCTACCTGTTGGCGCTGGTGCGCACGTGAGTGCGATCGACCGCCATTACCTGGACATGGCCCTGGCGCTCGCCAGCCAGGGCCTGTACAGCACCATGCCCAACCCGCGGGTCGGTTGCGTGATCGTCAACGCCGGGCAGGTGGTAGGGCGCGGCTGGCATCAGCGCGCCGGCCAGCCCCACGCCGAAGTGCACGCCCTGCGCGAGGCAGGCCCGGCGGCGCGCGGGGCGACCGCCTATGTGACCCTGGAACCTTGCGGCCACCAGGGTCGCACGCCGCCGTGCGCCGATGCCCTGGTGGCGGCGGGGGTAAGCCGGGTGGTCACGGCCAGCGGCGACGTCTCGCAGAGCATCGGCGCGGATCGCCTGCGCGAGGCGGGCATCGTGGTCGAGGCATTGCCCTGCCCACGTGCGCGGGCGCTCAATCGCGGGTTCTTCTCGCGCATCGAACGCCAGCGCCCGTGGGTGCGGGTATTGCGTCCGGCGGCGCTGGAGATCGGCGCGATTGGCGAGGGCGCGATGCTCAGCCATTGCGACGAGCAGGCGCCCCTGGCGCACTGGCGGGGCAGGGCCTCGGCGCTGCTGAGCACTTGTGACTGGGTGAAGGCCTGCGACACCTCGCTGGTGGCGCAGGTTGCCGGGCAACGCGCCGAACCGGTGGTGCCCTTGCGGGTATTGGTCGACCAGGGGCTGGACTGCCCGGCTTCGGCCAAGATGCTCGACGGGCGTGCGCCGACGCTGGTTTTGCATGGGGCGCAGGCGAGGCGGGACGGTCGGTATGCACGGGCCCGTTGCCAGGTGCTGGAGGATCTGGGGGCCTTGCGGATACTACAGACGTTGCATGAGCTCGACTGCAACGAAGTCCAGGTCGAGGCCGAGCCGGCCTGGTGCGAGGCCTTGGCGCGCCAGGGGTTGGTGGATGAGTGGTTGGTGCAGGTTTGAGGCCTTCCTGAGCGCTGTACTATCCCTGTGGGAGCAACCGTCTTGCTCAGGCCCCTCAATCTGGCGCGATCTCTGTGGGAGCGGCCTTGTGTCGCGAAAGGGCTGCGCAGCAGCCCCTATTGCGGTGAAACGCTGAAATTACCGGGGCCGCTTCGCGGCCCTTTCGCGACACAAGGGCCGCTCCCACAGGGATATGCGTAAGCCCCGATCATTTCAGCGACTGCAGATCAACCCGACCTGCAGGCTGTTCTGTTCGAACAGGTCCCAATATCCCGGCGGATGCGCCTTCTTGCGGATCCCGCTGATCAGCGGGGCAATCCAGCGCACATTGCGCAGGCCGACATCGTGGGCGGCCTGCTCGTAGACTGCCTTGTCCCAGCGGTAATAGGTGAAGTCCGCAGGCGGTGAGCTCATGAATTGCCCCTGGCAGCGCAGGCCGCCTTCCACCGGCTGCTCGTCCAGCACACGGATGCCATATTCGGTGAAATTGCCCAAGGCCAGGTCGAAGGCGGGATTCGCCGTGTAGGCGATCAGTTGTCCGTTCGGTTTGAGGTTGAGCGCGACGCTCTCGAACATTCGCCGCAACTCCTCGACGCTGCCGGCGTAGTTGAACAGCCAGGCGGCGGTAACCTTGTCGAACTGGCCGATGCGGCCCATCTGCGCCACGTCGCGCACTTCGTAGGCGATGCCGTCGTTGGCCTGGCGCGCCTGGTAGATCATGCTCGGCGAGATGTCCACGCCGTGCACCCGAGCCGCGCCCCAGTCCTTCAGGCGGCGGCTGAAGAAGCCATGCCCGCAGGCCAGGTCGAGAATCTCATCGCCGGTTACGTCGCCGGCCATGTAGCGAAACGTGTCGACCTCGACCCCGCGCTGGCTGGCGTGGCTGGTGAAGTCTTCGAACTGCTCGCTGATCCGCTCGTAGACTTCCTTGGATTCCTTCATGGGCACTTCTTCCTTTCAGAGGTGAGGCGCAGCGCCAACGGCAGGGCCAGCAGCGGTGCGCAGGCGAACACGGCGAACAGCCACAGCGCCGCCTGGCGCGCGCCTTGCTCGCCGCCGGGCTCGACCAGCCCGGCACCATTGGCGACCAGCCCGGCCAGGGCCGCAGCCAGGGCGGTGGCGTAAAGTTGCACGGTGGTGATCGAGGCCGAGGCGAGGTTTTCCTCGCCGGGGCGCGCTGCCTGCAGCACCCGGGTGAGCAGGTGCGGCCAGCCCAGGCCGATCCCCAGGCCCACGCCGGCCAGGGCCAGGGCGAACAAGGCCAGGCCCGGCGCGCTGGCGATCCAGGCCGGGGCGGGGGTCAGCAGGGCCAGGGCCAGCAGCGCCACCGCGACCACCAGCGGCCCACTGCGGATCTGCCAGGCGCCGCCTTCACGGTCACGGCCGGCGCTGGCCAGGGCGCCGACCGTCCAGCCTGCGGCCATCACGGCGGTCAGGTAGCCGGCGGCGAGTGGGCCGAAACCATGGATGCGCTGGAGGAAGTAGGGCACATAGATTTCAGTGGTGATGGCTGCTACCAGCAGGCACATCATGGCGAACAGTGCGCCCATCGGTTGCCTGAGGCTGTAGGCGCCCGTGGGCAGCAGGTGGTGGCGCGCCCTGGGATCGAGGCGGGCGATCAGCGCGGCGATGGCCAGGCCGGCGACGATGCCGGCCAGGTTGATCCACAGGCTGTCGGCCAGGCTGGCCGCACAGATCGCCAGCACCGAGGCCACCAGGCAGGCGATCAGCCCGTAGGCCGGGCGCGCGCCATTGTCGTCCAGCGCCTGGCGCGCCGGCAGGCGCAGGCAGACGATCAGCGCCAGGGCGCCAGCCACCGGCAACAGCGACCAGAATGCCCAGCGCCAGTGCCCGCCCTCGGCGAACACTCCGCCCACGGCCGGGCCGCACAGCGTGGCCACGCCCCACATCGCCGAGACCAGGGCCATGGCGCGAGGCCACAGGCGGCTGTCGAACACCAGGTGGATCAGCGCATAGCTCAAGGCGAACAGGATGCCGCCTCCCAGGCCCTGCACGCTACGCCCGAGCAGCAGCACCGGCATGCTCCCGCCTGGGCGCAGAGCATTGAGCCAAGGGTGAACACCAGCAGTGCCAGCAGGTAGGCGACCCGCGGTCCGCCACGGGCCAGCAGGCGGGTGGAGAGGGTGGAGCCGATGATCGAGGCGACCACGAACAGGGTGGTGTTCCAGGCATAGAAGGCCAGCCCGCCGATCTCTTCGATCACCGTCGGTAGCAGGGTAGTGACGATGTAGACATTGATGGCGTGCAGGGCGACACCGCCAGCCAGGGCGATCGAGCGCAGCGCGTTGCCGCCGCTGAGCAGTTCGCTCCAACGGGCCGGCGGCTGTTCGGGGATGGCGGTCATGTACGCTCCTTGCGTGGTCCTGCGCTGGAATTCTAGGAGTCGGCAAATAATTATTCAATATATTGCTTGTGTAATTTGCTTGCGGTGGATTTGTTAGGATCGTGCTCTTTTGTCTTGTTTCAGGAGCGACATCCATGATCATCAGCACCACCAGCCAGCTCGACGGTCGCCCGATTGCCGAGTACCTCGGCGTGGTCAGCGCCGAATCGGTGCAGGGGATCAACTTCGTGCGCGATTTCTTCGCGCGCTTTCGCGACGTCTTCGGCGGCCGCTCGCAGACCCTGGAGGGCGCGCTGAAGCTGGCCCGTGAGCAGGCCACCGAGGAACTCATGGCGCGGGCACGGCAGTTGCAAGCCGATGCGTTGGTGGGCGTGGACTTCGAGATCAGCATGCCGTCGGTACAGGGTGGCATGGTCGTGGTGTTCGCCACCGGCACGGCGGTACGTCTGAAGTAAGGCCAGTTGCCATTGGTCGGGCCAGGAGATTTTGCCCGGCTGGTCTGCAAATGACCGGCTAGTCTCACTTCAACGGACCGTCGCTTCACTAGGCAGGTGTATTGCCTGCCGGCACGGTTGCCATTGGAGGGAGACAGGGCATGAGCGAATCCTATTTCGAAGACTTGAACGATGCGTTTCCGATCAACAGCCAGGTACGCTGCGGCCAGGCGGCTGTTCGCCTGGGCTTTGCCAACATGACCCTGGACGAGTCGGAGCAACTGCAACCGGCGCACCTGCAACGGGCCAAGAAGGGGCGTTTCACCCCGCGTGTCCCGTCGAAGAAGTGAACCTGCGTTGACCTCATAAGCCCGCTCTCACAAGCAGGAGCGGGCTTGCCCCGCATCACGTTTGATCAATCAACACGAAACCGCCCGACGGCGCGCCTTTCCCGCCATTTCTTGACCCCGCTCATGGTATCGGTGCGTCCCCCTCGCCGAAGGCCCTAGGCTGTGCTTTTCTTGCGCGGGATTTCAGACACGGAGTATCGACTTCAATGCGAATCAGGGAAGAGACCTACTGGCAGTGGGCCGATGCGCAGCTGCACAGTCGCTGTCACGACGAGGAACTGAGCGACGGCACCAGCTTCGATGTGCAGGTGCGCCTATCCAGGGTCGGTGCCACACAGTTGTTTCTCGGACTGTATGCGCGCAGCGGCGAGGCCTTGCTCGAGGAGTACTACCCCTCGCGGCCGGGCGAAACCATGACCCGTGCGCTGGTCTGGGGCGTGGATCGCGCCCGCGCCCTGGCAACCGGCGCTTTGCCATTACCGGAACAGGTGCCACGTCGGCGCCTCGCCTAGCAGCAATGAAAAAGCCCGGCCTTTTCAGGCCGGGCTCAAGAAACGGTGTGCTGCGCCGCTTCAGTTCAGCGCGTCGATCACCTTGATTGCCTGCCGCTCGCGGGCGGCGGGCCATTCTTGTTGCAGGGTCTGCAGTACGCGACCGACGAAGGTGGTGTCGGCGGCGGCCTTCTTGCCGACGTAGCCCTGGCCACGGCGGTAGACCTTGAAGCGGGCGCGCATGCTGGGCATGTGCGATTCGAATTCGGCTTCGACCGTGTTCGGCGGCAGGCGGTCCAGGCGGACCTCACCGGACTGGCTGACCCACAGCAGGTGGTCGTCGAGGCTGTCCTTGCGCGCGGCGAACAGACGGGCCAATTGGTCGATGGTTGGATTGTTGTTCAAGTTCATCATAAAGCCCCCATTACTCTCATTCGTTGGTGAAGTTCGGCTGAAGTTCACATTCGGCGCCACACGATGTAGCGCGCTAACCAAGGCTGCTACAGCAGCTTCGCAACAGGGGCTTTCTCACGCTGCCTTCTGGGCAGTTTCCCTCTCCACGGACGGCCTGCGTTACCGCGCAGGCCGTCTGGAACACCCTTGCCACCGCTCCCGATCGGGGAGACGGCCTCATCATGCACAAGGCGCGGGAAGGGCGTCAACAGATTTGTAGTGATTATTTTTAGTCACTACATCTTGTCGGACAATCTTCCCGGTTCTGTCACGCCAGTCCGTTGTCGCCGTGCTCGAGGTAGCCGGGGCGTTGCCGCAGGCGCTCATGATAGGCCTCCAGCGCCGGCAGTTGCGGGTGCTCCAGCGGCGTGCGCCGCCAGCGGTTGAGGGACAGGCCGATGGCCACGTCGGCGAGGCTGAAGGCGTCGCCAGCGACATAGGCGTCGGTGGCCTGCAGGCGCGCTTCGAGCAGGCGCATCCTGGCCGTCCACTGGGCGCTGCTGGCGGCCAGCAGTGCAGGGTCCTGATGCGCCGGCGATTGACGCACCAGCGACATGAACGGGTAGCGCCAGGCGTCGTTGAGGTCGGTGGCCTGCCAGTCGAGCCACTGGTCGACCGCGGCGCGGGCGCGCGGGGCGCCGGGGTAGAGCGCCTCGCCGCCGTACTGGTTGACCAGGTAACGCAGGATGGTATTGGACTCCCACAGCACGAAGTCGCCATCGACGATCACCGGCACCGTGGCGTTGGGGTTCAGCGCCAGGAACTCGGGCGTGTCGGTGGCACGAAAGCCACTGCCCCAGTCTTCGCGCTGGAACGGCAGGTTCAGTTCGGCGCAGGTCCACAGTACCTTGCGCACGTTGATCGACGAGGCCTTGCCCAGGATCTTCAGCATGTCACGGCTCCAGGCTGGAAAGGATGCGTTGCGCGGCGCGCACGCGTTCTTCGTTGGGGTAGTTGCGGTTGGCCAGCAGGACGATGCCCATCTGCCTGGACGGCACGAACGCCACGTAGGCACCGAAGCCGCCGGTGGCGCCGGTCTTGTTGTACCAGGCGGCTGGATCGGCGGGCAGCGCCGGGTTCAGCGCCTGGATCGGGTTTTCTCCGCGGATGATTTTGGCGCCGTTGTATTCCAACAAGGTGTCGAGGCTGACCGGGTAGGGGTAGCGCTCCCAGCCCAGGCCCTGGATCATCGCGCCGACCTGGAAGTAACCGGACTGGGTGATGGCGATGGCCTTGCGCATGGCGGGGTCAAGCGTGTCCGGCTGCAGTTGCAGTTGCACATAGCGCAGCAGGTCGCTGGCGCTGGTCTTGATGCCGTAGGCCTGCTCGGCGTAGGGGCCCGGGTTGACCCGCACCGGCTGGTCCTTGGCGTCGTAGCCTTGCGCGTAGAGCCCGCGGGCGCTGGCCGGAACCTCCAGGTAAGTGTGCTTGAGCCCCAGGCGGAGCAGCACCTGCTGGGTCATCAGTTTGGCGAACGGTTGTTGCTGCGCACGGGCCGCCAGGTCACCGAACAGGCCCAGGCTGGGGTTGGAGTAGCAGCGGTGAGTGCCGGGTGCGAAGCGGGGCTGCCAGTGCTGGAACCAGGCCAGGGTCTGGGACGGCGTCTGTACTTCATCGGGGAACTGCAAGGGCAGGCAGTCACCGCTGTAGGCTCCCAGTTCCAGGACGCTGGCCTTGCCGATCGAGGCCTTGGCCAGGGCCGGCTGGTAGCGGCTGGCGGGGGCCTGCAAGTCGAGCTTGCCTTCGGCGCTGGCCAAGGCGGCGAGGGTCGCGGTGTAGGTCTTGCTCACCGAGCCGACCTCGAACAGCGTGTCGCGGCTAACCGGCTGGCGGCTGGCCTTGTCGGCCAGGCCGTAGTTGAAGTAATGCGACTGGCCGTTGGCATACACCGCCACGGCCATGCCGGCAATGCCTTGCTCGCGCATCAGCGCCGGGATGACGTCATCGACGGTGGTTTGCAAGTTGTTGGCCAGCAGGGGGGGCGCGGCCAGCGTCAGGGCGGTGGCCAGCAGCAGGCGAGGGGGGCGTTTCATGGTGGGGCGTTCCTTGTCGTGGATCAGGGGCGTGGCGAAGCGAGGTGTCCGTTGGGCGACACCGACAGGGGTTCCGGCGTTAGCGGCACAAAGGCCAAGACCTTATCGTCCGGGCTTGCACAAAGACAAGACGGAAACTGTGATGAGATATCTACGGATGCTGTTCGACAACTTCACCCTGGCACTGCTCGGGGTGGTGTTCATCGCCACCGTACTGCCGTGCTCCGGCGAGGGCGCGCTGCTGTTCGGCTGGTTGACCAACCTGGCCATCGGCCTGCTGTTCTTCCTGCACGGCGCCAAGCTGTCGCGTGAGGCGATCATCGCCGGTGCCGGCCACTGGCGCCTGCACCTGCTGGTGTTCACCTGCACTTTCGTGCTGTTCCCGCTGCTGGGGCTGGCGTTCAAGCCGCTGTTCGTGCCGCTGGTGGGCAATGAACTTTACCTGGGCGTGCTGTACCTGTGCGCCTTGCCGGCCACGGTGCAGTCGGCGATCGCCTTCACCTCGCTGGCCCGGGGCAATGTGCCGGCGGCGATCTGCAGCGCGGCGGCCTCGAGCCTGTTGGGGATCTTCTTGACGCCGCTGCTGGTGATGCTGCTGCTGGGCGCTTCGGGCGACACCGGCTCTGGGCTGGACGCGGTACTGAAGATCACCTTGCAGTTGCTGGTGCCCTTCGTCGCCGGGCAGGTCGCCCGCCGCTGGATCGGCGCCTGGGTCAAGCGCAATGCACGCTGGCTGAAGGTGGTGGACCAGGGCTCGATCCTGCTGGTGGTGTACACCGCCTTCAGCGAAGCGGTGGTCACGGGCCTGTGGCATACGGTCTCGCCGCCGCACCTGGCCGGGCTGTTCGCCGTGTGCGGCATCCTGCTGGCGGTGGTGCTGCTGGGCACACGACTGCTTGGGCGAGTGCTGGGGTTCAATGTCGAGGACCGCATCACTATCCTGTTCGCCGGTTCCAAGAAGAGCCTGGCGACGGGCGTGCCCATGGCGCAGGTGTTGTTCGTCGGTGGCGGCATCGGGGCGATGATCCTGCCGTTGATGCTGTTTCATCAGATCCAGCTGATGGTCTGCGCGGTGCTGGCGCAGCGGTATGCGGCGCGGGTGGAGGCGGGGCATCCTGAGGCGGGCGTCACGGTGAAATGATGCGCTGCGTTCACTGACCCACCAATGTTTGCAATCGCGCCAGCGCAGGCCCTTCGCGTTGGCGCTCGAACACCTGCAGCGACACCTCCAGCAATCCGGCCCGCGCCTGTGCGATTCGTTGTTCGCAGCGCAGGCGCAAACGCCCCTGGTCGCATTCGAACTGCCTGACGCCGGGCTTCGCGCCACCCTCCAGGCGCAGTTCGGCCAGGCGCCCCTGGGCCGCCAGCAGGGCCAGCCCCTTGTCGCGCAACAGCCCGTTGCCCTGGGTCATCAAGCCGGTGGCGCGCACGGCGGCGGCCATGGCCACGGCGACGATGGTCAATGCCACCAACACTTCGATCAGGGTGAAACCGTCCTCGGTGGTGCGCACAGGGGCTCCATTCTCGCGCAGGCCAAAGCGGTACTGTAGAGCGGCGCGATGACGGTTTGACGACGCCGACTCCCGAGCTTTTTCAATATCCGTGACATACCGGCTTGCCACAATCGGCCCCCGATTCGAACTCACGCAAGGAATGCCGAGATGCAAATCGTCCGCCGCAACATGCCCGCCCATCGACTCCGCCAGCAGGGTTTCACCCTGATCGAGATCATGGTGGTGGTGGTGATCCTCGGGATTCTCGCGGCGATGGTGGTGCCCAAGGTGCTCGATCGCCCCGACCAGGCCCGCGCCACCGCGGCGCGCCAGGATATCGGCGGGCTGATGCAGGCACTCAAGCTGTACCGACTGGACAATGGCGCCTACCCCAACCAGAACCAGGGCCTGAAAGTGCTGGTGGAAAAACCGGCCCAGGCCAAGGACGGCCAATGGCGCGCCTACCTCGACCGCCTGCCCAACGACCCCTGGGGGCGCCCGTACCAGTACCTGAACCCGGGCGCCAACGGTGAGATCGATGTGTTCTCCTTGGGCGCCGACGGCCAGGCTGGCGGCGACGGGGTGAATGCCGATCTCGGCTCCTGGCAGTTGTGACCGGCCATGGCGCGCCAGGAGGGCATGGCCGTGATCAGTGCGTTGCTGATCGCCGCAGTGGTGGCGGTGATCGCCGCCGGCATGATCGAGCGTCAGGGCTTGCTGACCCGTCAGCTGGAGAACCACCAACTGGCATTGCAGGGCCAGTGGGCCCTGGAAGGCGGCCTGCAGTTCAGCCGCCAGGTGCTGTTCGCACAGCGCCTGCGCGATCCGCTGGTGCGTGGCGGTCAGCCCTGGGCCCAGCCGATGCGCGACGTGCCGTCCGGCAGCGTGCGCTTCGACGGGCAACTGGAGGACGAGCAGGGCAAGTTCAACCTGCGCAACCTGATGGTTGATGGCCAGGTGGACGCCGAGGCGTTGGCGACCTTCAAGCGTCTGTGCGCGCTGATCGGGATCAATGAGCGCCTGGCCACGGCCATCGCCGGACAGGTGATCGACAGCTACCCACAGCGCCCGCTGGCCGCTCCCGGCAAACTGGACAGCGGCCGGGCGACTTCACCGGGTGGTGCCGTCGAAGCGTTGCCGGCCAGGCGCCCGATGCTGCGCAGCGTCGAGGGCCTGGCCGGGCTCAAGGGCATGGATGGCCAAGCCCTGGAGCGCTTGCGCCGTTTCGTCACGATGCTGCCGGCGCTGACCTGGGTCAATGGCAACACCGCCAGCGCCGAAGTGCTGGCCGCCCAGGTGCCGGGCCTGTCGCTGCAGCAGGCCGCGGCGTTGGTGGCTGAGCGCGATGGCGGGCGCTGGTTCATCAATCGCGGCGATTTCGTCAATCGCCTGCGCATGCCATCCCTGGCCATGGCCAATGTGCGGGTGGGGATCAACAGCGACTGGTTCCGCCTGCGCGGCCTGGTGCGCCTGGGCAATCGCGAGCTTGCCCTGCAGGCGCTGCTGCGCCAGCGCGAGGGGCAGTTGCCGGATGTCATCTGGCGGCGGGTGGGCGCATGAATACGGTCATGGATGTGTGGCTGGCACCGCTGGCCGAACTGGACGAGGCGTCGCTGCTGGAGTATCGCCTGGCCGATCGGTGTGGGCAGGCGAACCGCGGGCAACTGCTTCGGCAGGCCAAGGGTGCGCCCTGGCGTCTGCACCTGCATGAGCAGGATAGCCTGGCCTTGGACATCGCCATGCCGCCTCTGACCGGCAAGCGTCTGACGGCGGCGGTGGGTTGTGCGGTGCAGGGGCTGGTGCTGGGGGATGCCGGGCAGGTCCATGTCGCCCACGGGGCGCGCCGGGTCGATGGGCAGGTCGCGGTGGCCTGGCTCGGCTTGGCGGAACTGGCGCGGCTGCAGGCGTGGCTGCAGATCGGTGGGATCAAGGTAGCCGGGTTGCACGCCTGTCAGGACGCTGCACCGTCAGTGGTGGATCTTTCCGGCGGGTTGACCGGGCCGGCGAAGCCGATGGCCTGGGGGCGCACGCTGGGCATCTGGGTTGCGGCGACGCTGGCCTGGTGCCTGGGCCTCAATCTTTACGCGGCTCAATTGGCCAGTGAAGGTGACGCGTTGCGTAGCCACATGGTTGCGCAGGTGCGCCTGGCCTTCCCACAGTTGCCGGTGGTGCTCAACCCGCTGCAGCAGGCACGCCAGCAACTGCACGGCGGCACGGCGGTCGGGTTGGCGGCATTGCTGGACGGTGCCGGGCAGGTCATGCCGTTCCTGGTCGGCAATGTCGAGGCCATGGATTACCAGGATGGTCAGTTGCGTATCATCGCCCTGGCCGACGGCGGCAAGGTCCCGGCGGGCAGCGCCTGGCAGGCCGATCTTGCCGCCCGTGGCATTGACGCACAGACCAGCGGGCAAGGCTGGACCCTGCGCGCGGCCAAGCCATCCGGCGAGGAACTGGCCCATGTCGATTAAAGCGCGCCTGGCTACCGTCCGCGCGCAGGGGCGGCAACGCTGGCAGGCCCTGGCCGTGCGGGAGCGCCGGGCCGTCGCCCTGGGCGGTGGTCTGCTCGGCGTGTTGTTTTGCTGGCAGGTGCTGGTCCAGCCGGCCTTGGCCAAGATCGACCACTGGCAAGCCGAGACACCCAAGCTGCGCGGCCAGGCCCAGGCGCTCGCTGCGCTGCTCAGCGAGCGCCTGGCGCAGCGGCCCGCAGACACCGCCCTGGCATTGCGGCAAAGCCTGGAACAGGCCGGCCTGCTGGCACAGACACAGCTCGACGCCGAGGGCGATGCCTGGCGCCTGAGCTGGCAGCGGGCCCCGGCCGAAGCGGCGATGGCCTGGCTGCAGGGCGTGCCGCCGCGGCTGGGGCTGGACATCGGCCAACTGGCGCTACGTCGCGACCCGGCTGCCGAGCCAGGCAGCCCGGCGACCTTCTCCGGAACCCTTCGCATGGATCAGGCGCATGGCGCTAAGGACCCTTCATGACGTGCCTCCGTTCACCGCGACTGCCGTTCGCGCCCTTGCTCCTGGCCCTGGCGCTCAGCGCCTGCGCCAGCGCGCCGAGCGCGCAACGCCCCCTGGCCAGCAGCGAGCTGGGCCGTCCGCTGGCCGAGGCCGGCACTTCGACGGGCGTGCTGGATCATCGTGCGCAGCCCGGGCCACAGACCCGCTCGGCAACGCGCCAACCCGCTCCTCGGGTCGGCCAGCGCCACAGCCGCGCCGTGGCGGCGCCGGTTCCGGCCAATCCGCTGGGTGACCAGCCAGTGCAGTTGAACTTCGTCGATGCCGATATCCAGGCGGTGGTGCGCGGCCTGTCCCGCGCCACCGGTCGGCAGTTCCTGGTCGACCCGCGAGTCAAAGGGCAACTGACCTTGGTGTCAGAGGGTGAGGTACCCGCCAGCAAGGCCTACGGCATGCTGTTGTCGGCCCTGCGCATGCAGGGCTTCAGCGTGGTCGACGTCGGCGGCGTGGCCCAGGTGGTGCCCCAGGCCGACGCCAAGCTGCTCGGCGGCGCGCTGGTGACCGGGGACCGTGATGCCGGCAACGGCATGGTCACCCGCACCTTCCGCCTGCAGTACGAGAACGCCGTCAACCTGATCCCGGTGCTGCGCCCGATCGTCTCGCCCGACAACCCGATCAACGCTTACCCCGGCAACAACACTCTTGTCGTCACCGACTACGCCGAGAACCTCGAACGGGTGGCGCAGATCCTCGACCGGGTCGACATTCCCACGGCCATCGACACCGACGTGGTGGCGGTCAACAACGGCATCGCCAGCGACATCGCCGGCATGGTCAACGAACTGCTCGACAGCCAGGGCAACGACCCGACCCAGAAGATCAGCGTGCTGGGCGACCCGCGTTCGAACAGCGTGGTGATCCGCTCCGGTAGCCCCGAGCGCACCCAGCTGGCCCGTGACCTGATCTACAAGCTCGACAACGCCCAGAACAGCGCCGGCAACCTGCACGTGGTGTACCTGCGCAATGCCCAGGCCGACAAGCTGGCGCAGAGCCTGCGCGGGCTGCTGACCGGCGAGAGCGACACTGCCGGCAACGACGCCACGCGCGCGCTGCTCAGCGGCGGCGGCATGCTCACCGGCGGCAGTGGCAACGGCACCAGCGGCAATGGCGGCAGCGCGCAGGGCAACAGTGCCAACAACAACGCCAATGCCAGCCGCAGCAGCAACCAGAGCGCCGGTACTACACCGAATGGCTATGGCAGCAGCACCCAGCAGAACGACCAGGGGCTCGCGTTCTCCGCCGGCGGCGCGACCATCCAGGCCGACAAAACCACCAACACCCTGCTGATCTCCGCGCCCGAGCCGCTGTACCGCAGCCTGCGCGAGGTCATCGACCAGCTCGACCAGCGCCGCGCCCAGGTGGTGGTGGAAAGCCTGATCGTCGAGGTCGGCGAGGACGACGCCAACGAGTTCGGCATCCAGTGGCAGGCCGGCAACCTCGGCAAGAATGGCGTGTTTGGCGGCGCCAACCTCGGTGGCAGCGGCCTGGTCAAAGGACCCAGCAGCATCGACGTGCTGCCCAAGGGGCTGTCGGTAGGGGTGGTCGACGGTACGGTGAAGATCCCGGGCATCGGCGAGGTACTCGACCTCAAGGTGCTGGCCCGGGCGCTGAAAAGCAAAGGTGGCAGCAACGTGCTGTCGACACCCAACCTGCTGACCCTGGACAACGAGGCGGCGAGCATCTTCGTCGGCCAGACCATCCCCTTCGTCAGCGGCCAGTACGTCACCGACGGTGGCGGTAACAGCAACAACCCGTTCCAGACGATCCAGCGCGAGGAGGTGGGGCTGCGGCTGAACGTGCGTCCGCAGATCTCCGAGGGCGGCACGGTCAAGCTGGACGTCTACCAGGAGGTCAGCAGCGTCGACCAGCGCGCCTCCAGCGCGGCCGGCACGGTGACCAACAAGCGTGCCATCGACACCAGCATTCTGCTCGACGATGGCCAGATCATGGTCCTGGGCGGCCTGCTGCAGGACGGCTACACCCAGACCAACGAGGGCATTCCATGGCTGTCCGGGCTGCCGGGGGTCGGTTCGTTATTTCGCAGCGAGCGCCGCGCCAGCAGCAAGACCAACCTGATGGTGTTCCTGCGTCCGTACATCGTGCGCGATGCGGCGGTCGGGCGCAGCATCACCCTCAATCGCTACGACTTCATCCGCCGCGCCCAGGGCAGCCTCAAGCCCGAGCACTCCTGGGCCTTGCCGGACATGGACATGCCGCTGCTGCCGCCGGTGGAGCAGGGCGTGCCCGAGCAAGGGCGAGTCCATCCGGCGGCGCTGCGCGCACCGCGGGCCGCGATCCGCGCGGTGCCGGTGGACGAGGTGGCGCGATGAGCCGCCTGCCATACGCCTGGGCCAAGGCCCAGCGCCTGGTGCTGCGGGTGGACGGTGAGGACGGGTCGGTGCTGTCGCGCTGCCCGTCGAGCCCGGCCTGGGCAGTGGCTGAGGTGCGCAGACGCCATGGCCCGGCGCGGCTCGAGGCGCTCGCCGATGCGCAGATGGATGCGCTGCTGGCCAGCGCCTACGCCGACACCGGCAGCGCGGCGGCGGTGGTGGGGGCTGCGGAGAACGAAGTGGACCTGGACCGCCTGCTGCAGGACATCCCGGAAGTCACCGACCTGCTCGAGGCCCAGGACGATGCGCCGGTGATCCGCATGATCAACGCCTTGCTCACCCAGGCCGCGCGCGACCAGGCCAGCGACATTCATATCGAGCCGTTCGAAAGCCACTGCCTGGTGCGCTATAGGGTCGACGGCACCCTGCGCGACGTGGTCTCGCCGCGCAAGGCGCTGCACGGCGCGCTGGTGTCGCGGATCAAGATCATGGCGCAGCTGGATATCGCCGAGAAGCGCCTGCCCCAGGACGGGCGCATCGCCTTGCGCGTGGCCGGGCGACCGATCGATATCCGTGTGTCCACCGTGCCCACCGGCCATGGCGAGCGGGTGGTGATGCGCCTGCTCGACAAGCAGGCCGGACGTCTGCGCCTGGAGGCGCTGGGCATGGACGCAGGCATCCTGGCGCGGCTCGACCAGCTGATTCGCCAGCCCCACGGCATCGTGCTGGTCACCGGCCCCACTGGTTCGGGCAAGACCACCAGCCTGTACGCCGCCCTGGCGCGGCTGGACGCCAGCGTCAGCAACATCCTCACCGTGGAGGATCCGGTGGAGTATGACTTGCCGGGCATCAGCCAGATCCAGGTCAACGCGCGTATCGACATGAGCTTCGCCGTGGCCTTGCGCGCCATCCTGCGCCAGGACCCGGACGTGATCATGATCGGCGAGATCCGCGACCTGGAGACCGCGCAGATCGCCGTGCAGGCCTCGCTGACCGGGCACCTGGTGCTGGCCACCCTGCACACCAACGACGCGGTGTCGGCGGTCAACCGCCTGGTCGACATGGGCGTCGAGCCGTTCCTGCTGGCCTCGGCGCTGCTTGGGGTGCTGGCCCAGCGCCTGGTACGCCGATTGTGTCCGCACTGCCGCGAGCCCGACCCGGCCACGCCCGGGCAATACCGCGCGGTGGGTTGCGCGCACTGCAACCACTGCGGCTACAGCGGCCGCACCGGCATCCACGAGTTGTTCTGCGTGGACGACGAGGTCCGTGGCCTGGTGCACCAGGGCGCGGATGAACAGACCCTGCGCGTCGCCGCCCGGCGCAACGGTATGCGCAGCATGCGCGAGGATGGCCAACGCTGGGTCGACAGCGGCAGCACCTGCCTGGAAGAGATCCTGCGCGTGACACGGGACACCTGATGAACCGCTATCGCTATGAAGCCGCCGATGCCCAGGGCCGCGTGGTCAAGGGCCTGCTCGAAGCCGACAGTCCGGGGGCGGCGATGGCCCAGCTGCGCGCCCTGGGCCTGACCACCCTGGAGGTCGAAGTCCAGGACGTGGCCGGGCAGGGCAGTGGTCTGTTCGGCGTGAAGCTGTCCGACGGCGACCTGGCCTGGGCCACGCGTCAGCTGGCCAGTCTGCTGGCCGCCGGTCTGCCGCTGGAGGCGGCGCTGGGGGCGACCCTGGAGCAGGCCGAGCGCAAGCATGTGGCCCAACTGCTGGGCGCGGTGCGCGGGGATGTGCGCAGCGGCATGCGCTTGGCCGATGCCCTGGCCAACCGGCCGCGGGATTTCCCTGAAATCTACCGGGCGCTGGTGGCGGCGGGCGAGGAGTCTGGCGACCTGGCCCAGGTGATGGAGCGTCTGGCCGACTACATCGAAGACCGCAACACCCTGCGCGGCAAGATCCTCACGGCATTCATCTACCCCGGCGTGGTGGGGCTGGTGTCGGTGGGTATCGTCATCTTCCTGCTCAGCTACGTGGTACCGCAGGTGGTCAGTGCCTTCACCCAGGCGCGCCAGGACTTGCCCGGGCTGACCCTGGCCATGCTCGCTGCCAGTGACTTCGTGCGCGAATGGGGTGTGCTGTGCTTCGCCCTGATGGCCGGAGCGTTCTGGGGCTGGCGGGTCTATCTGCGCGCCCCGGCGGCGCGCCTGGCGTGGCATGGGTGCGTCCTGCGGCTGCCGTTGCTCGGGCGTTTCGTGCTGGGCCTGAACACGGCGCGTTTCGCCGCCACGCTGGCGATCCTCGGCAGCGCTGGCGTGCCCTTGCTGCGGGCACTGGAGGCGGCGCGCCAGACCCTGGGCAACGAACGCCTCGACCAGTGCGTCAACGAGGCCACGGCGCGGGTGCGCGAGGGCGCCGGGCTGGCCTCGGCGCTGGCGGTGGAGAAGGTCTTTCCACCGCTGCTCATCCACCTGATCGCCAGTGGCGAGAAGACCGGCAACCTGCCGCCGATGCTCGACCGCGCCGCCGACAGCCTGGCCAAGGACATCGAGCGCCGCGCCATGGGCATGACCGCGCTGCTCGAACCGTTGATGATCGTGGTCATGGGCGCGGTGGTGCTGCTGATCGTCATGGCGGTGCTGATGCCGATCATCGAGATCAACCAGCTGGTGCAATGACCCGTTGCGCCACTTCCCACACCTGCTGGCGGAACCATCGGCGCATGGGATCGGCGTGGGTGCGCGCGTGCCAGATCTGCATCACCTCGACGTGCGGCAGCACCAGGGGCAGGGCATGCAGGCGCAGGCCGGGATCGCGCTCGACTGCCTCCATGGCCAGCGAGCGCAGGCACGTCAGCAGCAGGTCGGTGCCGCGCACCAGGCGTGTGGGGGCGATGAAGCTGGACAGTCCGGCCACCACCCGGCGTTGCCGGCCGAGAGCCCGCAGGGCCTAGTCGACCCGGCCGTCGAGATCGCCGGTCAAGGTCGTCAACAGGTGGTCGCAGGCCACGAATGCCTCCAGGGTCAGGCCGTCGACCAACCTCGGGTTGTCGGCGGCGGCCAGCACCACGAAGTCCTCGCAGAGCAGCCGCTGCTGGTGGAATGTGTCTGGCAGGTCGCTGTAGAAGCCGGCGATTGCAAGGTCGCAGGTGCCTTTCTCCAGCGCCTCGCGGGGCAGGTCGCCACGGGTGTTGTGGGTGACCAGGGTCAGGTTCGGCGCCTGGTCGCGAAGAATCGGCAGCAGCCCGGGCAGCAAGGTCTGTTCCAGGTAGTCGGTGCTGTACAGGTGCAACTGGACCGGGCTTTCAAGGAAGTGCTCGCCGTCGCAGCGGCTGAAGAAGTCCTGCAGGTGCCCGATCAACTGCTGCACCTGCGGCGCCAGCTCGTGGGCCCTGGGGGTGGGCGTGAGGCCGCGTGGCGCGCGCACGAACAGCGGGTCGCCGAACTGGTGGCGCAGCTTGTTGAGCTTATGGCTCAGGGCCGGCTGGCTGAGCGCCAGGCGTTGCGCGGCACGGGAGGCGCTGCGCTCTTCGTAGAGCACCTGGAACAGGTGCAGCAGGTTGAGGTCCTTGTTACCGATATTCATGAATTGAATCGCAGGAATAAGTGCTTTCGAATTATCGAATCATAGCGTGCTGGTTAGGATGGGCCCAACCTGTTGAGGGAGTCGCCCATGACCATCGCCATTTTCGCCGCCATCCAGCCCCTTCCCGAATACCGTGACGCCACCGAGCAGGCGCTGCGCCGGATGGTCGAGCAGACCCGCGCCGAGCCCGGCAACCTGCGCTACGACCTGTTCGTGCGCGAGGGGGGGACGCTGGCGTTCGATCTGTTCGAGCTGTACGTCGACGAGGCCGCCGTCGAGGCCCATCGCCACAGCCCCCATTACCAGGCCTACCGCGCCGCCA
Organism: Pseudomonas sp. DrBHI1; assembly: GCF_002205115.1. Classification (NCBI taxonomy): domain Bacteria; kingdom Pseudomonadati; phylum Pseudomonadota; class Gammaproteobacteria; order Pseudomonadales; family Pseudomonadaceae; genus Pseudomonas; species Pseudomonas sp. DrBHI1. Next base: position 6,108 of record NZ_NIBE01000016.1, on the reverse strand, counting down.
CCGCCGATTGGCTGGCCGCACCGACACAAGTGCAGCTTGCCCGCCCGCTGGATATCGCGCCATTCAACTGAATCAGGAATCGACCATGAACAAGATTGCTCCCGTTGCGCTGGCGCTGGCCGGCGCATTGCTGACTGGCCACGCCGCCGCTGCCGCGAAGGGCGAAGTGCTGGTGCTGTTGTCCAGCGAGAACCAGTTACCGCTCAAGGACGGCAAGCCGTACCCCACCGGTTATTACCTCAACGAGTTCGGCGTGCCCGCCGACCGCTTGCTCAAGGCCGGCTACAAGCTGGTGCTGGTGACGCCCAGGGGCAATGCGCCGAGTGTTGACGAGCGCTCGATCGACCCGATGTACTTCGGCGGCGATGCCGGCGAGATGCAGCGAATCCGCCAGGTGGTCGAAAGCCTGCCGGACATTCGCGACACGCTGTCGTTGAAGGAGGTGCTGGCGGGCGATCTGGATCGTTACGCGGGGATCTTCATCCCAGGTGGCCATGCGCCGCTGATCGACCTGGCCAACAACCCTGACGTCGGCACCTTGCTGCGCCATTTCCACCAGGCCGGCAAGCCCACCGCCGCCATCTGCCACGGCCCGATCACGCTGCTGTCGGCGCAGCAGGATCCGGTCGCCTACCACGCCGCGCTCGCCCGTGGCGAAACCCCAGCGGCCAGCGACTGGAGGTACCAGGGCTATCGCATGACCATTTTTTCTGACCCTGAGGAGCAGATGTTCGAAGGCTCGCTCAAGGAACAGCGTCTGCAGTTCTATCCCGCCAAGGCCATGGCCGGCGCAGGAGGCGACATGAGCTACGCCGAGGCCTGGCAGCCCCATGTGGTGGTCGATCGCGAGCTGATCACCGGGCAGAACCCGTTCTCCGACAAGGCGTTGGCCGATGCGCTGCTGGAGCGGTTGGAGGCTGCTGGGCAATAGCGATTCGGGTGCTTGGCGAAACAGGTAAAGCGCCTATGAGACCGGGCGCCGCCCACGCGGCGCTCGATCCTGAGAGCGCTGCAAGGGGCGCGGTGGGCACTTGGTAGCTTTCACGCGATGGCCGGTTTCTTCATCGCCCCCAATCCCAGCACCAGCGCCCCCGCCATGATGGCGATGTCGGCAAGGTTGAACACGCCGGTATGCAGCGGGCCGAGGTTAAGCACGAGGTAGTCGACCACATGGCCGTCGCGCAGCACCCGGTCGATCAGGTTGGCCAGGCCGCCCATGGCGATGAAGTAGGCCGCGCCGGCCTTCACCGGGGTCGCTTGCCAGTGCCTGAACGCCCAGGTCACGGCCCAGCAGCATGCCACGCCTACCGCGGCCACGAAGATCAGTTGCTTGAGGCCCGGCGACAAGCTGGCGCCGAGGCTTAGGAACGCGCCAGGGTTCATGCTCAGGGCCAGGTCGAGCCAGACGATCTGGTTGCCGAACACATAGCTGTGGTTGTTCAGGGCGACCAGGGCGATCAGTTTCACCCACTGGTCGAGCATGATGAAGGCGACGCCGAGGATCAGGACGAGGGTACGGCTGGAGAGCATGCAGGCAATTCCTTCGCTGCGCGGGTGCGGCCGTCCGGTATTGGCGGGGCTGCCGGCAGCGCGGCGAAGATAGCGCAGGCGGGTCTAGACTTAAAGTCTGGACCGGCTTCAAAGCGGTTCGATCATCCATCCGACCACCGCCTCTGGACCTGACGTCGCCGACGGTGGCCTTCTGGCAAGAGGAGGGCAGGTCATGGACGAGGCACGGCTTCAGGAATTCATGGGCAAGCTGGTGGGTGACATGGGCGCGGCAGCGACGCTGGCCAATGTCATTCTCGGGGATGAGCTCGGGCTTTATCGGGCCATGGCTGACAGCCAGCCGGTCACGCCCGAGGCGTTGGCCGAACGGACCGGCTGTCAGCCACGACTTGTGCGTGAGTGGCTCAATGGCCAGGCGGCGGCGGGCTATCTGGTGCATCGTGATGGACAGTTCACCCTGCCCGAGGAGCAGGCCATGGCACTGGCCCTGGAAGACTCCCCGGTCTACATGGCCGGCGGCGCCTCGGTGCTGGCGGCGCTGTTCCATGACAAGGACAAGTTGGTCGCGGCCATGCGCGGCAACGGCGCACTCGCCTGGGGCGATCATCATCCCTGCATGTTCAGTGGTACCGAGCGGTTCTTCAGGCCGGGTTATCGGACTTTCCTCGTCGCCGACTGGCTACCGGCACTGGAGGGTGTGGTGGCCAAGCTGCAGGCCGGTGCCCGAGTGGCCGATGTCGGCTGTGGCCATGGCGCCTCGACCATCGTCATGGCCGAGGCGTTTCCGGCCTCGCGCTTTACCGGCTACGACTACCATGCGCCGTCGGTGCTCACCGCCACCGAGCGGGCCCGCGACGCAGGCGTGGCGGAGCGGGTCATCTTCCAGCAGGCTTCGGCCAAGGACTATCCCGTTCGCGACCTGGACCTGGTGTGCTTCTTCGACTGCCTGCACGACATGGGTGACCCGGTGGGGGCGGCTCGGCATGCTTACCGGGCGCTCAAGGACGACGGCACGGTGATGCTGGTGGAACCGTTCGCCGAGGATACGCTGGATGCCAACATCAATCCGGTCGGCAGGCTGTTCTATGCGGCGTCGACCTTCATCTGCACACCGAATTCGCTGTCGCAGGAGGTGGGGCTGGGATTGGGGGCGCAGGCCGGGGAGGCGCGGTTGCGGGCGGTGTTCGAAGAGGCAGGGTTCAGGCGGTTCCGCAGGGCGACGCAGACGCCGTTCAACTTGATACTGGAGGCCAGGAAGTAGCGATCTGTCAGTGTTGCCCCTATCGCGGGGCAACCCCGCTCCCACAGACAGCTTGCACAAACAGAAGGGGCGCCATCTGGCGCCCCTTCGTCGTGCAGCTTAGGCTTCAGCGTCCCATGGACGATCGCCTTTTTCATCCTTGACGCGGGTCGGCAGGCCCATCACGTCCAGCGCCTTGAGGAACGGCTCGGCCGGCAGTTCCTCGACGTTGACCATGCGCCCGGCGTCCCATTCGCCACGGGCGACCAGCAGTGCGGCGGCCACCGGCGGCACGCCGGCGGTGTAGGAGATGCCTTGGCTGTCGGTCTCGGCGTAGGCTTCTTCGTGGTCGGCCACGTTGTAGATGAACACCTCGCGCGGCTGGCCGTCCTTGGTGCCCTTGACCAGGTCACCGATGCAGGTCTTGCCGGTGTAGCCCGGGGCCAGCGAGGCTGGATCCGGCAGCACGGCCTTGACCACTTTCAGCGGTACCACTTCCAGGCCTTCGGCGGTCTTGACCGGCTGCTCGGAAAGCAGGCCGAGGTTCTTCAGCACGGTGAACACGTTGATGTAGTGCTCGCCGAAGCTCATCCAGAAGCGCACGTTCGGCACGTTCAGGTTCTTCGAGATCGAGTGCACCTCGTCGTGACCGGTCAGGTACAGGTTCTGCGAACCCACCACTGGCAGGTCGTCGGTACGCTTGACCTCGAACATGGTGTTGCTGGTCCATTGGCTGTTCTGCCAACTCCAGACTTGCCCGGTGAACTCGCGGAAGTTGATTTCCGGGTCGAAGTTGGTGGCGAAGTACTTGCCGTGGGAACCGGCATTGACGTCGAGGATGTCGATCGAATCAATGCGGTCGAAATACTGCTGCTGCGCGAGTTTGGCGTAGCTGTTCACCACACCCGGGTCGAAGCCGACACCGAGAATGGCGGTAATGTTCTTCTGCTGGCATTCCTCGAGGTGCTTCCACTCGTAGTTGCCATACCAGGGCGGGGTTTCGCAGATCTTGCCCGGTTCTTCGTGAATCGCGGTGTCCAGATAAGCGACACCGGTATCGATGCAGGCACGCAGCACCGACATGTTGAGGAAGGCGGAACCAACGTTGATCACGATCTGCGACTCGGTCTCGCGGATCAGTGCCTTGGTCGCCTCGACATCGAGGGCGTTGAGCGAGAAGGCCTGGATGTCGGCGGGTACCTTGAGGCTACCCTTGGCCTTGACGCTGTCGATGATGGCCTGGCATTTGGAGATGTTCCGTGACGCAATCGCAATACGACCCAGTTCGTCGTTATGCTGTGCGCACTTGTGGGCCACCACCTTGGCGACACCTCCTGCACCAATGATAAGAACGTTCTTCTTCAATTCAGCTTTTCTCCTTCGTGAAAGCCTGTCTTACGACAGGCTCGAAACGTAGTCTTCGAACCCGAACTCGCGCACCAGCTCGACGCTGCCGTCGAGCTGCTTGACCGCGATGGATGGCATTTTCAGACCGTTGAACCAGTTTTTCTTGACCATGGTGTAACCGGCGGTGTCGACGAACGACAGGCGGTCACCGATCTGCAGCGGCTTGTCGAACTGATACTCGCCGAAGATATCGCCGGCCAGGCACGACTTGCCGCAGACCATGTAGGTGTGCGCGCCGTCGTTGGGCGCCATCTTGGCGTTGAGGCGATAGATCAGCAGGTCGAGCAGGTGTGCCTCGATCGAGCTATCGACCACGGCCAGGTGCTTGCCGTTGTACAGGGTGTCGAGCACGGTCACTTCCAGCGAGGCGCTGTTGGTGATGGCCGCTTCGCCCGGCTCCAGGTAGACCTGCACGCCGTACTGTTGCGAGAAGGCTTTCAGGCGTGCGCAGAACGCGTCCAGCGCGTAGTCTTCGCCGGTGAAATGGATGCCGCCGCCGAGGCTGACCCACTGGACCTTGTGCAGCAGGTGGCCAAAGCGTTCCTCGATGTGCGTGAGCATCTTGTCGAACAGGCCGAAGTCGCCGTTCTCGCAGTTGTTGTGGAACATGAAGCCGGAGATCTTCTCGATCACCTTCTCGATTTTCTCAGGGTCCCACTCACCGAGGCGGCTGAACGGGCGCGCCGGGTCGGCCAGCAGGTAGTCGGAACTGCTCACCTGCGGGTTGACGCGCAGGCCGCGCACCTTGCCCTCGGACTGTTCGGCGAAACGCTCGAGCTGGCCGATGGAGTTGAAGATGATCTTGTCGCAGTTCTCGAGCATCTCTTCGACTTCATCGTCGGCCCAGGCCACGCTGTAGGCGTGGGTTTCGCCGGCGAACTTCTGGCGGCCGAGCTTGAGCTCGTACAGCGAGGACGAAGTGGTGCCATCCATGTACTGCTGCATCAGGTCGAACACCGACCAGGTGGCGAAGCACTTGAGGGCGAGCAGGGCCTTGGCCCCGGACTGCTGGCGCACGTAGGCTATCTTTTCCATGTTGCCCAGCAGCTTTTGTTTATCGATGAGGTAGTACGGCGTCTTGATCATTTAAAGGCCCCCGGCCAGGCCGGCCAAAAAAAGGACACGCATTGTGCCTTCACTTGCCGCGGTACGAAAGGGCGCGAGGCGCATTTCGTCCGAGTCGACCACGCACGGCGCTGTTGAAGCGCCATCTGGCCCGTGATTGCGCCGTCCCTGGCGCGGGTTCGGCCGGTATCGCGAGGATTGGCCAAATATGCTTTTTCATCGGGCGAGCCCAGTTGAACAGATCAATGTGACGATCCTGGTCTGCCACGTGATCGTGGCACGGGCAGGGGGCGCCACAGGCTGACAGAGCCAGGCTATCACCACCCAATAGCGCTTCTATTAGACCTCTGCCCAGGCTCGGCTAGTCTTTGTGCGGGTTCCGCGAAAAGCCGGTGCACAGGCGTGCCCGGCCACTACTGATGAGCAGAGGGCGTGCTTGCGGGCGCGCCTGTTCCGAGACCTGGCAGCAAACATACAAGAACGCCCGGAAATCTGAATTGAACCGACCCGAAAGGTAGAAGCAGATGGCGAACGAATCGAAATGCCCGTTCCACCAGACCGCCGGTGGCGGCACCAGCAACCGTGATTGGTGGCCTGACCAGCTCAACCTGAAGATCCTCCACCAGCACTCCAGCAAGTCCGATCCCATGGACCCGGACTTCGACTACGCCAAGGCGTTCAAGAGCCTCGACTTCCAGGCCCTGAAAAAAGACCTGGCCGCCTTGATGACCGATTCCCAGGACTGGTGGCCGGCCGACTTCGGCCACTATGGCCCGCTGTTCATCCGCATGGCCTGGCACAGCGCCGGCACCTACCGCATCGGTGACGGCCGTGGCGGTGCCGGCTCCGGCCAGCAGCGCTTCGCCCCGCTCAACAGCTGGCCGGAC
>NZ_NIBE01000123.1:37380-44271 GCF_002205115.1 Pseudomonas sp. DrBHI1 | reverse complement strand
GAGCCCAATAGACGCCGGATAGATTGAAGCAAGCCATCCATTCCATCTGATGAACAGTATTGCAAAAAATGGGGTGACCATAGATTGGTCGTGGCCAAAGTAACCAAAGCCGTGGCGCTCCATTCATCCGGCCCTCCGCTTCGCTCCGGGTTCCCTCACTCCGGCCTTGCTCCCGGGAGGACCGCGCTGCAGGGCCCATCCTGGGCCCCAGCGCTTGACGGGCATCCATGCCCGTCACCTCCCTCCGCAAGTCCTGCGTTCGGCCTCCTGAAGTCGCGAAGTTACGGGCGGCGCCTGAACTGGCGCAGCTGTCGCTAGTTGGTTTTTAGTTAAACTCTCGATTGTTTCGCGGGGCAAGCCCGCTCCCACGCAGATGATTCAGCTTGGGGCGGGAATAGCGTGGGAGCGAGGGAACCCCGGAGCGAAGCGCAGGGGCCGGATGAATGGAGCCAGCGGTTTTTGCCTACTTTTGCCCAAGAAAGAGCAAAAGTAGGTCGCCGTAAAGGCGAAAAGGTGACGATGCGTCACCATCGCCAATGAATGCGTATACAACTATAAAAACAAACTTTAAAACTACAGGCGCACTAAATTCAGATGTCAGCAGTTACTGGTTCCGCCTTCAAAACCAGCAGCCTCTGATTGACGCCACTCCCCGCCTGGGTAAGGCTACCCCTTCCTCCCAAGCCATGAGTCCGCCAATGCTGATCGATCCCCGCAAGGCCACGCTGCTGGTCATCGACATCCAGGAAAAACTGATAGGCGCCATGAGCGACCCCGAGGGCACCGCGGCCCGCGCCCGCTGGCTGCTCGCGGCCACCGCCGAACTAAAACTCCCCACGGTGATCTCCGAGCAATACCCCAAGGGCCTGGGCCACACCCTGGCCGCCCTCAAAGCCGCGGCGCCAGCCGCCGAGATCGTCGAGAAGCTGCACTTCTCCTGCGTCGCCGCCGAATGCCTGCCCCCCAGCCTGCTCGACCGCGAACAGGTAATCGTCTGCGGCATGGAGACCCACGTCTGCGTGCTGCAGACCGTGCTCGGCCTGCGCGCCTTGGGCAAGCAGGTGTTCGTGGTCGAGGACGCCTGCGACAGCCGTTCCCCGGCCAGCAAGGCAGCGGGCCTGGCGCGCATGCGCGATGCCGGGGCGCAGGTGGTCACCCGTGAGATGGTGCTGTTCGAGTTGCTGGGCAGCTCCAGCCACCCGCTGTTCCGCCAGATCAGCAAGACCTACCTGGTCGGTGAACAGCCCTGAACGCCCGCCTGCTGACCACCGCGCTGCTGGCCCTTGGCCTGCTGCAGGGCTGCGCCGGACAACGTGAGGAAGCCGGCGAGGCCGACCCGGCCAAGGTTCGCGCCCAGCTCCTGCACCTGCTGCCGGCCCAGGTCAAGGACCGTCAGGGCTGGGCCGAGGATATCCAGGTGGCGTTCCAGGCCCAGGGCCTCAGCCCGAGCAAGAGCAACCTGTGCGCGGTGCTGGCGGTGACCGAGCAGGAGTCCACCTTCAACGCCGACCCACAGGTACCGAACCTGGGGCGCATCGCCCGCGAGGAGATCGACCGACGGGCGGCGCGCCTGCATGTGCCCCGGCTGTTGGTCGATGGCGCCCTGAGCACGCCCTCGGCCAACGGCAAGACCTACCAGCAACGGCTGCTCGCCGTGCGCAGCGAGAAGCAGCTCAGCGCCCTCTACGATGAGGTGATCGGCGGCCTGCCGCTGGGGCGCTCGCTGCTCGGCGGGCTGAACCCGGTGCGCACCGGTGGGCCGATGCAGGTCAGCGTGGATTTCGCCGAGCGGCACGCCAAAGGCTATCCCTACGAGCACACGGGCAGCATCCGTCAGGAGGTGTTCAGCCGTCGCGGTGGGATGTACTTCGGCATCGCCCACCTGCTTGGCTATCCCACCCACTATGAGCGGCAGCTGTACCGCTTCGCCGATTTCAACGCCGGTTGGTACGCCAGCCGCAACGCGGCGTTCCAGGCGGCATTGAGCCGGGCGAGCGGGGTGTCGCTGGCGCTCGACGGCGACCTGATCGCCCCCGGTGCGATCCTGCCCGGCACCACCGAGCAGGCGGCGCGCAAGCTGGGAGCGAAGCTTGGGCTGCGCAATCCACAGATCAGGGCTCAGCTGGAGAAGGAAAATGGCCTGGAGCTGGAGGACACCGCGTTGTATCGCGGGGTCTTCGCCCTGGCTGAGGCGAAGGCGGGCAAGGCGTTGCCACGGGCGGTGCTGCCGGGGATCGAGCTGAAGAGCCCGAAGATTACCCGCAAGCTGACCACGGCGTGGTTTGCCGGCAGGGTGGATGAGCGTTATCAGCGCTGCATGAAGCGTTGAGGCGGTCCCTGTAGGCGATAGCCCAGCCCTTAGGGGCTGCGCAGTTGCGCAGGGAACGGTTCCCCTGTGGGAGCGGCCTTGCGTCGCGAAAGGGGCGCGCAGCGGCCCCAGGTTCTAAGCCACCATCAACATTGCTGGGGCTGCTGCGCAGCCCTTTCGCGACGCAAGGCCGCTCCTACAGAGGCGTTCAACTGTCGCCCAGCGCCTTGACCACCTGCTCGACGCTGGCCTTGAGCCCCGCCACGGTGTCGTCCGGATCGCTGTCCACCACCAGCAACTTCGCCCCGGAAGCGGCGATCGCCTCGGCCACCTTTGCGTCTGGCTGGCGATGGTGCAGCACCAGGGCCACATCCTGCGCCTTGAGGTTTTCCCCCAGTGCCTTGAGCGCGGCTTCGTCCCACTTGCCGTCGGCTGGCAGCGGCTGTTCGACCATATCCAGGTTCAACCCGCTGGCCAGGTAGCCCAGGCGCTCGGACAGGCTGACCACGGTCAGGTTGTCGACCTCGGCCAGGCGTGTCTGGCTGTTGGCGGTCAGCTCCAGCATCTGTCGTTTGAGGCCGGCGAGGTTGCCCTGGATCTTGGCCTTGTCTGTTGGCGAGAGGCGCTCCAGGTCGTTGGCGACGACATCGGCCATGCGCCCCAGGTTGGTCGGGTTCAGCCAGGGATAGGCAGTGAAGGCCTCGTCGCCCTTGACCGCGATGCCGGGCAGGGCACCGTCCACCGGGCGCGCGGCGTCGATCTCGACGATGCGGATGTTGCTGCGTCGGGCCATGGGGTAGAGCGGATCGTCACGCCAGATCGAGCGCACGCCGATCACCGCGTCGGCTTTCAGCGCCACCTTCTGCAGGTTGACGCCGCCACGGCCACTGAAGTACGACGGCTGGCGGCTGGCTGGCAGGTTGGCCGGGGCGGCGCGCTTGAGCTGCACCGAGGTGCCGTCGAGCAATACGCTGGCCAGGCTGTGGGTCACCGGCAGGGTGGTCAGCACTTCGGTGGCACTGGCCAGCAGTGGCAGGCCGCTCAGGACCAGGACCAGGGGCAGTTTGTTCAGGGTCATGCCGGGTTTCCTTGCAGGCGGGGGACGAGGGCGCGGGCCAGGGCCGCAAGGGCGAAGCAGATCCCGGCGACCAGGATGATCGCCGCGCCCGAGGGCACTGGCAGGTCAAAGACGATCGGCAGCAGGATGCCGAGCAGGGTGCTCAGGGTGGCGATGATCACCGAGACGAAGAAGAAGCCCTTGAGCGACTGGCTGACCAGCCGCGCCGCCGCCGCCGGGATCACCAGCAGGGCACCGACCAGGATCGCGCCGATCACCTTCACCGAGGCCACGGTGACCAGGGTCACCAGCACCACGAACAGGTAGTCGAGGGTCTTCACCGCCACCCCGCGCACCGCCGCCAGCTGCGGGTTGAAACTGGCCAGCATGATGCGGTTGTACAGCGGCAGGGCCAAGGCCAGTACCAGCACGGCGACGATGCCCAGCACCAGCAGGTCATGGGCGCTGACGGTGAGCACCGAGCCAAACAGTACGTTCTCGAGGATGTGCACGTTGATCTTGCCGGCCAGCATCAGCAGCAAACTCGCGCCCAGGGCCAGCGACACCGAGAGGAACACGCCGATCAGCGTGTCCGGGGACAATCCGGTGCGGTTGCGCAGGAAATTGAGCAGGATGCCGAACAGCAGGCAGTAGCCGAACAGGCTGCCGTACGGGCCGGTGTAGGGCTCGCCGAGCAGGATGCCGATGGCCACGCCGGTCAGCGCGGCATGGCCGACCGCCTCGGAGAAGAAGGCGAAGCGCTTGACCACCACCAGGGTGCCCAGCCCGCCCAGCACCGGGCCGATCATCAGGCCCGCCAGCAGGGCGTTGACCACGAAACCGTAGGCCAGGGCTTCCGGCAGATAACCAGCGGTGGCCCAGTCCTGGACCAGCTGGCGGAACGATTCGAAACTCATCAGGCAAGGCTCTCGCTGCGCGGGTGGACGGAGAACAGCCCGAGCAGGCGCTCGGGGGTCAGGGCCTGGGCCGGCGGGGCGTCGAACAGCACCTGGCGGCTCAGCCCGGTGACCCGGTCGGCCAGGCGCAGCACCGCTTCCAGGTCGTGCTCGATCCACAGCACGGTGGTGCCGGCCTGGCGCCAGCCGTGCAACAGTTGCTCGAACACCTGGATGCCAGCCTCGTCGAGGGCCGACATCGGCTCGTCCAGCACCAGCAGCTGTGGCTCGGGGATCAGCCCCTGGGCCAGCAGCACGCGCTGGCGCTCGCCGCCGGACAGCGCGCCCATGCGCCGCTTGCGCTTGTCGAGCATGCCCACCCGCGCCAGCGCCGCGTCGATCGCCGGGCGTACGCGCCGTGACAGGCCGAGGAACGCCGGGCGGCGCTGGCACATGGCGGCCATGAAGTCGTCCACGGTCATCGGCAGGCCGCGGTCGAATTCCAGAGCCTGGGGCACGTAGCCGATCACTTCACGCTCACCGGGCCAGTGCAGGGTCAGCTGGCCCTGGTGCGGCATCTGCCCGAGCAGGGTCTTGATCAGCGAACTCTTGCCGCCGCCGTTGGGGCCGACGATGGCGTGCACGCTGCCGGGGGCGACGCTGAAGCGCACGTTCTCGAGAATGCGCGTGCGGCCCAGGGTGAGGTCGATGCCGTCGAACTCGATGCGTGGCCCGCTGGCGGTTGTGAGGTTGGCGGCGGCGGTCACGTGCGGTTCTCCTGGATGGCCTGGACCACCGTGTCGAGGTTGCGCTTCATCTCCACCTCGTACTTTTCCTGGGTGTAGTCGCCGTAGGAGATGTGCGTGAGCGGGTAGATGCGCACGCCGGACTCGCGATGGATGGTGTCGACGTACGCTGACGGGAAGTCCATCTCCGAGAAGATCACCTTCACATCCAGGGCCTTGAGCTGGTCGATGGTCTTCTTCAGCTGTGCCGGGCTCGGTTCGATGCCGTGGGCCGGTTCCACCACGGCGGTGACTTCCAGGCCGAAGTCGCGCACCAGGTAGTCGTAGGCGGCGTGGATGGTGGCCACGCGGAAGGTCGCGTCCGGCGCCTGGGTGACCTTGGCCAGGGCCTCGGCGCGCAGGGCACGCAGACGCTTGGCGTAGGCCCGGGCGTTCTGCGTGTAGAACTTGGCGTTGTCCGGGTCGAGCTTGCCCAGCTCGCGGGCGATGTTGTTGACCTGGGCGATGGTGGCGCTGATCGACAGGAAGGTATGCGGGTTGACCACTTTGCCGGCGCCGCGGGCGGCGATGCCGGTGGCCGCCAGCAGCGGCACGTTGGCATTGGACTCGATGGTCTTGATATCGGGTTTTTCGCTGGCGGCGATCATGCGGTCGGCAAAGTCGTCATGGCCGACACCGTTGAGCACGATCACGTCGAGGCTGCCGATGCGCTTGATGTCCTCGGCGCGGGGTTCGTAGGCGTGGGGGTTGAAGCCGGCCGGGATCAGCGGCACCACCTCGGCCTTGTCCCCGACGATGTTGCTCACGTAGCTGTAGTAGGGGTGCAGGGTGATGCCGATGCGCAGCGGCTTGCCATTGTCGGCGAGGGCCACGGCGGGCAGGGCGCAGGCCAGGAGCAGCGCCAGGGTGCGGCGGGCGAAGCGGAGCATGGGCAGGTCCTTAGTGACGGTGTTGACGGGTGACCCCGGCGTCGTAGTGGGTGACGATCTGCTGCCAGCCGGCGGCGATCAGTGCGTCGCTGTCCAGCGCGTCGGGGGGCAGGGCGGTGCTGTCGCGGCGCAACCAGACATCCGGCTGGGCATCGCTGGCGGCGGGCAGGATTACCAGGAAACTGCCGGCCACCTGGGCGTCCTGGCTGCGGCCCAGGTAGGCGCCGTTGGCCAGCAGCGACCACTGGTGGCTGCCGCGGCTCTGGCTGCTGGCGTCGCTGACGAACGGCGGCAGTCCCTCGTCGGCCAGGGCCTGTGCATCCGGGGCGGTGCCGTTGTCCTCGCGCAGGGCACGGATCTCTTCGACGGCCACCCACAGGTCGGTGTGGATGCCCTGTTCGGCGGCATTGAGGTCGCGACGGGCGTCGAGCTGGTGGGCGGCGATGGCCTGTTCATCCTCGCGCTCGCCGCGCGCGGCCACCACGCTGGCGGCCAGCACCACGATCAGCAGCGCGGCCAACAGCACGTAGAGGGTCTCGTGCCCGGCGCCGGCCGGGCGCACCACCTGGGCGCGACTCATGGCGCACCGATATCGGCGTGGTCGACTTCCACCACATGGCCGGGGCCGGCATCGAACAGCACGTAGAACTCACCGTCGGGGCGCTTGAAGGTCAGGGTCGAGTCGTCGCCGAGCTTGCTCGCCACCAGCACCTGCTCGTCGTAGCCGATCACGTCCAGAGTCACGCCGGGAGCGCCGCTGCCGTCGGAGAAGCCACCCTTGCAGGTGATCTGTTCGCCGTGTTCGGTGCACTCGCACATCGGGTTGTGCGCCAGCGCCGGGGTGGCGGCCAGGGCCAAGAGGGGCAGGGCGAGCCTGCGCATCAGCTGTTTCATTTGTTGCCTCCTTGTTTCTCGAGCCAGGCCGCGGTGGCGGGGGATGCCTTGGCCAGTGGCA
>NZ_NIBE01000123.1:21972-37338 GCF_002205115.1 Pseudomonas sp. DrBHI1 | reverse complement strand
GCCCATGCGCGCCGGCGCGCCGAAGAAAATCGGGCCGGCGGCGCGCAGGCTGCGCGGCTTGCCCACCCGGAGGTAGATGGCCTTGACGCCTTCGTCGCAGCTCGTGCAGGCGGCGTTGAAGGCCTTGAAGTAGCCGGCCGGGCCCTCGGCGCGCGGGGCTTCGTCACGCAGTTCGGCCAGGTCCAGGGTCCAGCGCCCGACCTTGAGATCCTTGACGATATTGGCACCCAGGCCGCTGTCGCCGCGGAACAGGCTGGCGTCGGCGAAGTACTTGGGCATGAAGCCCAGGGGAATGAGGATCAGCAGGATGTTCAAATGGAAGCGCCATTTCAGCCACAGCTGCTTCAGGCCGCTTGGCGGCAGGGTGTCGGTCTGGCTCAAGGTTGGGCCTCCAGGGTGGTTGGGCTGGCCGTGGCGCGTGAGCGCGGACGCTCGCCGCGCTTGAGGGCGGCGAGGGTGGCCTGGGTGGTGCGTTTGGTCCAGATCAGCAGGCCGCTGAACACCATCAGGGTCAGGACCAGGCCGAAGAAGAACCAGATCAGCTTGATCGCCAGGCCACCGAAGTCACCGGTATGCAGCGGGCGCATGGATTCGGTGACGAACTCCAGGGTGGAGCGGTCGCGGAGCAGGAACTGGCTGTCGACGTTGGACGTGTAGGGGTTGACCTCGGCGGTCTGGAACATCAGCGGGTACCAGCCGCGCCCGCCCATGCTGTAGTGACTGTAGGCGGTGGCCGGCAGCGAGATGAAGCTGATGTCCAGGCCGGGGATCTTCTGGTTGGCGATGCGTGCCGCCTGGTCCAGGTCGATACGCGGCGCGGGGCCGCCGTCGGCGGTCTGTGGCACCTGTTCGCGGGCGATCACCGGCACGATCGGCTCGCTGGAAATCGTCACGTGGTTGTCGGCGAGAATCGCCTGGATCAGGAACCAGGTACCGGTGATGGCAATTACCGCAATGAACCAGATCGACCACACGCCGGCCAGTCGATGCACGTCGCCCCAGAAGATCCGAGGGCCGTGGCCGGTGCGCAGCGGCTTGAAGAAACCGCGCCAGAACTTCTTGTACACCACCAGCCCGGTGACCAGCGAGGCGAGCATCGGCAACCCGAGCAGCGACACCAGGTACCAGCCCCAGCTGTAGCCGTTGGTGAAGGGCACCAGCCACCAGCCGTGCAGGGCGCGGGTGAACGCTTCGAAGTCGAAGTCCGGGCGCTGGCCCTGGATAGCCCCGGAGTAGGGGTTGACGTAGAGCAGTGCGTTGGTGGCGTCGGCGCGGGTCACCGAGGCCTGCAGGGCGAAGTGCGAACCGTCCGGCTGGCTGAAAAAGCGCACCGCCAGGTCCGGTTCGGCCTTGTGCATGGCGTCGAGCACCTGCTGGTAGCTCAGGCGCTGGCTGTCGCCGTCGGGCTTGCTGGCGCGTACATCGGCGTTGGCCAGCCAGACGATCTCCTGGCTGACCACCGCGAGCATGCCGGTGAAGCAGACGATCAGGACGAAGAACCAGATCGGCAGGGCAAGCCAGCTGTGGACCAAAAACCACAGCTTGGAATTGGATTTCTTTCTCGATTGTCGGGCCATCGCTCGGTCTTCTGCATATAAAAATACGGTCGAGTCTGTGCTCAACCTGGAAGGCTGCATCAGTAAGGACGAATGAGAATCAGAAAGCTGCCAAGGCAAATGAAAGAAAATGTTTCAAGGGCTGGACGTGACCTCCGTTGAAACCGGCGCCTTGACCACCCGCGCCTGCTTCTGGCTGCGCTTGAGTGCGTTGGCGGTGGCCAGGGCGGTGCGTTTGCTCCAGATCAGCAGGCCACTGAGCACCATCATGCTCAGCAACAGGCCGAAGAAGAACCAGATCAGCTTGACCGGCAGGCCGCCGAAGTCGCCGGTGTGCAGCGGGCGCATGGACTCGGTGACGAACTCCAGGGGCTTGCGGTCGGCGAGCAGGCGCGTGGCGTCCACCTCGCCGGTGTAGGGGTTGATCTCGGCCTTCTGGTACATCAGCGGATACCAGCTGATGCCGCCGATGCTCAGGTGGGCGTAGGCATTGCTGGGGAAACCGACATAGTCGACGTCGAAGCCGGGGATCTCGCGCTGGGTGATGCGCACGGCCTCGTCCGGGCTGATCATCGGCGTCGGGCTGCCGTCGGCGGTCAGTGGCACCTTTTCCCGGGCGATCACCGGCACGATCGGCTCGCTGGAGATCGATATGTGGTTGTCGGCGAGCAAGGCCTTGATCAGGAACCAGACGCCGGTGATGGAGATCACCGCGATGAACCAGATCGACCAGATACCGCTCAGGCGGTGAAAATCGCCCCAGAAGATCCGCGCGCCCTGGTTGAAGCGCAGGGTCGGCTTGAAGAAACCTTTCCAGAATCGCTTGTAGATCACCAGCCCGGTGACCAGCGAGGCCAGCATCGGCAGGCCGAGCAGCGACACCAGGTACCAGCCCCAGCTGTAGCCGTTGGTATGCGGCACCAGCCACCAACCGTGCAGGGCGCGGGTGAACTCCTCGAAGTTGAACGACGGGGTGACGCCCTGGATATGCCCGGTGTAGGGGTTGACGTAGACCCGGACCGTGCGGCCGTCGGGGTAGGTGACGTCCGACAGCATGGCGAAGTGCGCTTCACTCAGGGTCATCAGGCTGGCCACGGCGATACCGGGCTGATCGCGCTGCATGGCCACCAGCAGTTCGTCGTAGTTAAGCCGCCGGGCCTCGTCCGAAGGCGGGTTGGCACGGGTTTCCGGGTTGGCCAGCCAGACGATCTCGCGGCTGATCACCGCCAGGGTGCCGGTGACGCAGACGATCAGCACGAAGAACCAGATGGGCAGGGCCAGCCAGCTGTGCACGAGGAACCAGATTTTCGAGCGTGACTTTTTCGACATGGGGTACGCAGTGTCAATGGCGAAGTTCAGGGGCAAAAGCCCGGCCGTATCAGAAAGAGACGCATGAGCAGGGCAAAACCTGATGAGCCAATTGCAAGCAAGTGTTTCCAGGGAGTCCTGCGGGGTGTGGGAACGGTCGACTAATTTGCCCGCGCTTCGAAACGTCCTCCTATCACCGGACGCGAGCGTGCCCACGGGCCGCCGGTCCCTTTCATCGAATGTGTACAGGAGGCCCGTCATGGGTGTTGCTGTGGGATTTACAGTGCGTCCGCTATTGCCGGAGCAGGGACGTTTGCCGTTGCTGGTGGAGGCGGGTGACGACGACACCCACCTGTTGGAGGTGTTCGACGAGCTCAAGGCGCTGGTGGATGAACACCTGCCGCGCGACGGTGGCATCCTGTTTCGTGGATTCCGCCTGGAGGGCGCCGAGCAGTTCCGTCAGTTCGCCGCCAGCTTCGGTCATCCGTTGCTCAACTACGAGTTCGGCTCGACGCCGCGTACCAACGTTACCCAGGGGGTCTACACCTCCACCGAGTACCCGGCGCACCAGCATATTCCGCTGCACAACGAGCAGGCCTACTCCCGCGACTGGCCGATGAAGATCTGGTTCTACAGCATGATTGCCGCCCGCAGTGGTGGCGAGACGCCGATCGCCGACAGTCGCGAGGTCTATCGTCGCGTGCCGGCGCATATCCGCGAGCGCTTCGTCAGCAAGGGCCTGATGTACGTGCGCAACTTCGGCAACGGTTTGGACGTGTCCTGGGAGCAGGTGTTCAACACCGAGGACCAGGAGGAGGTCGAGGCCTACTGCAGGGCCCATGGCATCACCTGCGAGTGGAAGGATGACGGCGAGCTGCGTACCCGCCAGGTGTGCCAGGCGGTGGCACGGCACCCGGTGACCGGCGACATGGTCTGGTTCAACCAGGCGCACCTGTTCCACATCTCCAACCTGCCGGCCGACGTGCGCGAGAGCTTGCTGGACATCGTCGACGAGGAAGACCTGCCGCGTAACGTCTACTACGGTGACGGTTCGCCCATCGAGGACGAGGTGCTCGACGAGATCCGTAAGGTGCTGGAGGACTGCAAGATCAGCTTCCCCTGGCAGGAGGGCGACGTGATGATGCTCGACAACATGCTCGCCGCCCATGCCCGCGCGCCGTTCGAAGGCCCGCGCAAGGTGATCGTGGCAATGGCCGAGGGGCATTCGCTGGACCAGGCCTGATTTGCCGATCCCCAGGGCTGCTGCGCAGCCCTTTCGTGTTCCGGCAGGCCGGCGCGAATTCTTGTGGGAGCGGCCTTGCGTCGCGAAAGGGGCGCGCAGCGCCCCCGGGGCGCCAGCGTAGAACGCCTGCCGCTAAATCATCCCTGCGCCCATTCGTTCTTGTTGATGCGCCCGGACCTTCCGGTCGCGCCGCCGACCAGCAAGGACCTCACACATGAATGCCGCAGACGCCCAGAAACTTTCCCGCCGTTTCATCGAGTTGCCCCTGGACAAGCGCCGCTTGTTCCTCGAAGGGATGCGACGCGAGGGCATTGATTTCGCGCAGCTGCCCATGTCGTCCTGTGTCGGCCTGAGCGAGCGCGACGGCCTGTCCTACGCCCAGCAGCGCATGTGGTTCCTCTGGCAGTTGGAACCCCACAGCGCCGCCTACAACCTGCCGATGGCCGTGCGCCTCGACGGCGAGCTGCAGGTCGAGGCGCTGGAGCGGGCGTTCAGCCTGCTGGTCGCCCGCCACGAATGCCTGCGCACCACCTTCGCCCAGGACGGCGATCGGGCGTTGCAGCAGGTGGCGGAACCGGCGCCGGTGAGCATCCAGCTGTTCGACCTGGCCGACCTGCCTGAAACCACGCGCTGGGAGCGCGCGCACCAGCAGATGGCGGCCCAGGCCACCCAGGCCTTCGACCTCGAAGGCGGGCCGCTGTTCGGCATCGCCCTGTTGCGCCTGGCGCCTCAGGAGCACGTGCTGCTGCTGACCCTGCACCACATCATCGCCGACGGCTGGTCGATGAACATCCTGATCGACGAGTTCATGCGCAGCTACGACGCCCTGGTGGCGGGGCGCGAGCCGCAGCTGGCGGAGCTCAAGGTGCACTACCGCGACTATGCGCTGTGGCAGCGCAGTTGGCTGGAGGCCGGCGAGCGCGAGCGCCAGCTGGACTACTGGCGCGAGCAGCTGGGTGACGAGCACCCGTTGCTGGAGCTGCCGACCGACCGGCCTTACCCGGCCCAGCCCAGCCACCTCGGCGAGCGCCTGGAGCTGACGCTCGACGCGGGCCTGCGCGAGGACCTGAAGCAGCTGGCCCAGCAGCACGGCGTGACCCTGTCCACGGTGCTGCTGGCGGTGTTCAAGACCCTGCTGTACCGCTACAGCGGCCAGACCGACATTCGTGTCGGCGGCCTGATCGCCAACCGCAACCGCAGCGAAACCGAAGGGCTGGTCGGCTTCTTCGTCAATACCCAGGTGCTGCGCAGCCAGTTCACCGCGCAGACGCCTTTCAGCGACCTGCTGCGCAGCCTGCACCAGGCTTCGGTCGGTGCCCAGGCGCACCAGGACCTGCCGTTCGACGCGCTGATCGAGGCCCTGCAGCCCCAGCGCAGCCAGAGCCATACGCCACTGTTCCAGGTGATGTTCAACCACCAGCCGCTGGTTACCGACCTCAATGACGTGCGTCTGGACTGCGGTCTGCGCGTGGGCTACCTGAGCGCCGAGCAGTTGGCCGGCAGCCATCGCCAGCATGCCGCCACCAGCGACCTGATGCTCGATACGCGGGAAGAGGGCGAGCAATTGTTCGCCGCCTTCACCTATGCCACCGATCTCTTCGACGAAACCACCATCGCCGCCCTGGCCGGGCACTGGCGCAACCTGCTGCGCGCGGTCTGCCAGGCGCCGCGCCAGCGCCTGGGCGAGTTGCCGCTGTTGGCCGAGGCCGAGCGCCAGGCGCTGCTGTGCCCAGTGTCCGAAATGTCGCCGCGGGTGCCGGTGCAGCGCCTGTTCGAAGCCCAGGCCGCCCGCAGCGGCGAGGCGCTGGCGCTGATCCTGGCCGACGGCGCTGCGGCGCCGTCGATGAGTTACGCCGAACTCAACGCCCGCAGCAATCGCCTGGCCCTCCACCTGCGCCACCAGGGCGTCGGCCCCGATGTGCTGGTGGGCGTGGCCCTGGACCGCTCGCTGGACCTGGCCGTGGCCCTGCTCGCCGTGCTCAAGGCCGGTGGCGCCTATGTGCCGCTGGACCTGCAGGCTCCGGCCGAACGCCTGGGCCATGTCTTCGAGGACAGCGGCCTGCAATGGCTGCTGACCACCACCGCCCATTTGCCCGGCCTGCCGGCGCAGGATGGGCTGCGCTGCCTGTGCCTGGACCAACTGGCGCTGGACGACGTACCGGCGGACGACCTGGCGCTTACCGTCACGCACGACAACCTGGCCTATGTGATCTACACCTCCGGCTCCACCGGCCGGCCCAAGGGCGTGGCCATCAGCCACGGCGCCCTGAGCGAGTTCATCGCCCGCGCCATCGACTACAGCGACCTGCGCGAAGGCGACCGTGTCCTGCAGTTCGCCACCAGCAGCTTCGACGGCTTCGTCGAGCAGTTCTTCCCGCCGCTGTGCCACGGTGCCTGCGTGGTGCTGCGCGATACCCGGCTGTGGGACAGCGCCGCCCTGCACGAGGTGCTGGTCAGCCACGGCGTGACCCTGGCCGACCTGCCGGCCGCGTACTGGTACTGGCTGGTACAGGACTTCGCGGCGCGTCCGCCGGCCAACTACGGCGCGTTGCGCCAGATCCACGTCGGCGGCGAGGCGATGGCGGTGGACGGGTTGCGCCTGTGGCAACTGGCCGGGCTGGGCCATGTGCGCCTGCTCAATACCTATGGCCCGACCGAGGCCACGGTGGTCTCGACCATCCATGACTGCACCGGGCTCGGCCACGAGGCGGTGTCCTGGCGCGGCATCCCCATCGGCCAGGGCCTGGCGCAGCGTCGGTTGTACATCCTCGACGATGACCTCGAACTGCTGCCGCAGGGCGCCGTGGGCGAGCTGTACATCGGTGGCCCGGGCCTGGCTCGCGGCTACCATGGCCAGCCGGCGCTGAGCGCCCAGCGCTTCGTCGCCGACCCGTTCGCCCATGGCGAGCGCCTGTACCGCACCGGCGACCGCGCGCGCCTGGGCGCCGACGGCGCCATCGAGTACATCGGCCGTGTCGATCACCAGGTCAAGGTGCGGGGCTTCCGCATCGAGCTTGGCGAGATCGAGGCGCGCCTGCAGCAGTGCCCGGGCGTGCGTGAGGCGGTGGTGCTGGCCCTGCCGATGACCGGTGGCCTGCAACTGGTCGCCTATGTGGTACCCGACGCCGCCGAACAGGATGCCGCCGAGCAGGCGCGTTTCCGCCAGCAGGTGCGCAGCCTGCTCAAGGCCCGCCTGCCCGAATACATGGTGCCCGGCCACCTGCTGCTGTTGCCGCGCCTGCCCCTGACGCCCAGCGGCAAGCTGGACCGCAAGGCCCTGCCGGTACAGGACCCGAGCGCGTTGCAGGCTGAGTATCGGCCGCCGCAGAGCGCCATCGAGCAGCAACTGGCGCAGATCTGGATGCAGGTGCTGGGCGTGGCCAAGGTCGGCCTGGACGATCACTTCTTCGAGCTGGGCGGGCACTCGTTGCTGGCCGCCCAGGTGCTGGCGCGGATCAAGGACCAGCTGGGCCTGGTGCTGCCGTTGCGCAGCTTGTTCGAACACCCGGCGCTGGGCGACCTGGCCGCCGAGCTGGGCCGCCTGGAGGGTGGCGATAAGGATGACGACTGGTCGGATATGGATGCGTTCATGAGTTCGTTGGAAGGGGTTGAGGCATGAGTGGCAACATGGCGGTACGCATTGCGAAACGGTTCGTCAGCCTGCCCCTGGCGCAGCGCCGGCAGTTCCTCGCCAAGCTGCGCGAGGACGGCAAGGACTTCAGCCTGTTGCCGGTGGTCGAGTCGCGTCACGACTTCGCCAGCATCCCCCTGTCCTTCGCCCAGCAGCGCCTGCTGTTCCTCTGGCAGTTGGAACCGCACAGCGCGGCCTACAACATGGCCGCCGGCCTGCGCCTGAGCGGCCGGCTCGACGTGGCGGCCCTGCGGCGCTCGTTCGAGCACCTGGTGGCACGCCACGAGGCGCTGCGCACGGTGTTCCAGGTCGATGGCGAACAGCCGCGCCAGGTAATCCTCGAAACCCAGGTCGTGCCGCTGGAGCAGGTCGATCTCACCCAGGTCGCCAGTGAGCGGCGCGAGGCCGAGCTGGCCGCGCAGGTGCGCGAGGCCAGCCACCAACCCTTCGACCTGCTGCACGGGCCGCTGCTGCGTGCCAGCCTGTACCGGCTGGCGGCTGAAGACTACGTGCTGCTGGTGAGCATGCATCACATCGTCTCCGACGGCTGGTCGATGGACGTGATGGTCAAGGAGTTCGTGCACAGCTACCAGGCCTTCAGCCAGGGCCAGGCGCCGCAGCTGCCGGCGCTGGAGGTGCAGTACGCCGACTATGCGATCTGGCAGCGCAGCTGGCTGGAGGCCGGGGAGGGCGAGCGCCAGCTCGACTACTGGCGCCAGCAGTTGGGCCAGGAGCAGCCGCTGCTCGAAGTGGCCGCTGATTTTGCCCGCCCGTTGACCCAGAGCTTCGACGGCCAGACCTTGAGCTTCGACTTCGGTGCCGAGCTTTCCCGACGCCTGGGCGGCTACGCCCGCGCCCAGGGCATGACCCTGTTCATGCTGGTGCTGGCGGGCTTCTCGCTGTTCCTCTCGCGCCAGGCCGGGCAGCGCGATATCCGCATCGGCGTGCCCAACGCCAACCGCGGCCGCGCCGAGGTCGAGGGGCTGATCGGCTTCTTCGTCAACACCCAGGTGCTACGCTGCCAGGTGGACGAGCGCCTGAGCTTCGACGACCTGCTGGCCCAGGTGCGCGAAGCGGTGCTCGGTGCCCAGGCGCACCAGGAACTGCCGTTCGAGCAACTGGTGGACGCGCTGGTGCCGGAGCGCAACCTGGGCCACAACCCGCTGTTCCAGGTCAAGTTCAACCAGAACGTCGGCATGCAACGCCAGCGCTCGCTGGCCCTGCCGGGTCTGAGCGTCGCCGAGTACCCGCTGGACAAGGTCGGCACCCACTTCGACCTGGCGCTGGACATCACCGACGACGGCCAGCTGATCCATGGCGAGATGACCTTCGCCAGCGACCTCTACCAGCGTTCCACGGTGGAGGCGTTCATTCCGGCGTTCATCGAGCTGCTGGGCCAGTTGCTCGACGCGCCGCAACTGCCGCTGCATCGCCTGGCCGCGCCGCTGCGTGTCGGGCAGGCGCCGGAGCGCGAGGCGCCGGCACTGGTGCTGGAGCAGTGGCAGCAGCAGGTGCAACGGCAGCCCGAGGCGCTCGCCGCCCGCAGCCTGGAGCACAGCCTGAGCTTCGATGCCCTCGATCAGGCCGCCAACCGCCTGGCCCATTACCTGCAACGCCAGGGCGTGACCCGCGGCCAGCCGGTCGCGGTGCTGATGGAGCGTTCGCTGGACTGGCTGACCGGCATGCTCGGCATTCTCAAGGCCGGCGCCGTGTACATGCCGCTGGACACCAAGGCGCCTGAGGCGCGCCTGCGGCAGATGCTCGACGCGGCGCAGGCCAAGGTACTGTTGTGCGCCGCCGGCGATGCGCGACTGACCAGCCTGGCCGGCGCCGATCGCCTGTGCTTGGCCTATGTGCCCGAACAATGGCAGCACCTGCCAGCCAGCGCGCCAGCCATCACGCTGTGGGCCGAATCGCCGGCCTATGTGATCCACACCTCCGGCTCCACCGGCCAGCCCAAGGGCGTGCTGGTCAGCCATGGCGCCCTGGCCAGCTACGTCGCCGGCCTGCTCGAACGCTTGGCGCCGGCGCCGGAGGCGAGCATGGCGCTGGTCTCGACCATCGCCGCCGACCTGGGCCACACCGTGCTGTTCGGCGCCCTGTGCGGCGGGCGCTTGCTGCACGTGCTGCCCGAGGCGCTGGGCTTCGACCCGGACGCCTTCGCTCGCTACATGGCCGAACACCGGGTCGGCGTGCTGAAAATCGTCCCCGGCCACCTGGCGGCGCTGCTGCAGGCCGGCACGCCCGCCGATGTGCTGCCCGAACAGGCGCTGATCGTCGGTGGCGAGGCCTGCACGCCCGCCCTGGTGGAGCAGGTGCGCCGGCTCAAGCCGGGCTGCCGCCTGATCAACCACTATGGCCCGAGCGAGACCACGGTCGGCGTGCTGACCCACGAGGTCTCGACCCTCGCCGCCGAGGCCCGCGCCGTGCCAGTGGGCACGGCGCTGCCGGGCGCCCATGTGCTGCTGCTCGATGATGTGCTCAACCCGGTGGCCGACCAGGTCGCGGGCGAGCTGTATATCGGCGGTGCCAGCGTGGCCCAGGGTTACCTGGGCCAGCCGGGCCTGACCGCCGAACGCTTCGTGCCGGACCCGACGCAGGCGGGCCAGCGTCTGTACCGCAGCGGCGACCGCGTGCGGCGCAACCGCTCGGGCCAGGTGGAATTCATCGGCCGCGCCGACGACCAGGTCAAGGTGCGCGGTTATCGCGTTGAGCCGGCCGAAGTGGCGCGGGTGCTGCTGGGGCTGGACGGTGTCGCCGAAGCGGTGGTCCTGGCCCAGCCGGTGGACGGTGACGAGAGCCGCCTGCAACTGGTGGGTTGGTGCGTGGGGCAGGGACTGCAGGGTGAAGCCTTGCGCCAGCAATTGCAGGACCGCCTGCCGGACTACATGGTGCCGGCGCAGATCCTGGTCCTGGAGCGCCTGCCGCTGACCGCCAACGGCAAGCTCGACAAGCGCGCCCTGCCGGCACCGGGTGTCGCCCGGCGCCAGTACACCGCGCCGGTCGGCGAGATCGAGCAGGCCCTGGCGGCGATCTGGGCCGAGGTGCTCAAGCTCGACCAGGTCGGCAGCACCGACAACTTCTTCGAGCTGGGCGGCGACTCGATCCTCAGCCTGCAGATCATCGCCCGGGCCAAGCGCCAGGGCATCAAGCTCAGCCCCAAGCAATTGTTCGAGAAACAGACCATCGGCCAGCTGGCGGCGGTGGCCAAGCGCATCGAGAAAAAGGCCGCGGCGCTCGAGCAGGTCAATGGCACGCTGGCGTTGCTGCCGATCCAGGCGCGTTTCTTCGAAACCGATATTCCCGAACGCCAGCACTGGAACCAGGCGCTGCTGCTCAAGCCGACCCAGGCGCTGCGCGCCGACTGCCTGACGGGCGCGCTGCAGGCTTTGGTCGACCAGCACGACGCCCTGCGCCTGCGCTTCACCCAGCGCGATACCTGGCAGGCCGAGTTCCAGGCCGGCAAGGCCGAGGACATGCTTTGGGTTCGCGCGTTGAATGATGTGGCCGAGCTGCCGGCCCTGGCCGAGCAGGCCCAGCGCAGCCTCGACCTGGCCAAGGGGCCGCTGCTGCGGGCGTTGCTGGTCGACCTGCCCGAAGGCCAGCAGCGTTTGCTGCTGGTGATCCACCACCTGGTGGTCGACGGGGTGTCCTGGCGGGTGCTGCTGGAAGACCTGCAACTGGCCTACACCGCCCTGGCCGCGGGCAAGCCGCTGACGCTGGCGGCCAAGAGCAGTTCGCTCAAGGCCTGGGCCGAGCGCCTTGGCGCCTATGCCCGCAGCCCCGAACTGCTGGCCGAAGCCGATTACTGGCTGGACGGCCTCGCAGCCGCTGGCGATGAATTGCCCCGGGACAATCCGTCGGGCGCCCAGACCAACCGTCACGTCGCCCATGCCTCGTCGCGTCTGGACACCGCGCTGACTCGCAAACTGCTGCAGGTGGCACCCGCTGCATACCGCACCCAGGTCAACGATCTGCTGCTGGCGGCCCTGGCGCGGGTGCTGTGCGATTGGACCGAAGACGAGTCGATCCTGATACAGCTCGAAGGCCATGGCCGCGAGGACCTGTTCCCGGAACTGGACCTCAGCCGTACCCTGGGCTGGTTCAGCAGTCTGTTCCCGGTACGCCTGACGCCGGCCAGGGCGCTGGGCGCGGCGCTGTGCGCGATCAAGGAGCAGTTGCGCGCGGTGCCGAACAAAGGCATCGGCTACGGCGTGCTGCGCTACCTCGGCGAGCCCGACCTGCGCGAGCGCCTGGCGGCATTGCCACAGCCACGGGTGACCTTCAACTACCTGGGCCAGTTCGACGGCAGCTTCGCCGAGGCCGAGGGCGCCCTGTTCACCCCGGCCAGCGAGGGCGGCGGCGCCACCCAGGATCTGGACAGCCCGCTGGGCAACTGGCTCGGCATCACCGGTCAGGTCTACCAGGGCGAGCTGGAACTGGACTGGAGCTTCAGCCGCGAGGTGTTCCGCCCCGAGACCATCGAGGCCCTGGCGCGTCGCTACGAGCAGGTGCTCACCGAGTTGGTCGAGCACTGCGCCCAGGCGCCACACCAGGGCGTCACGCCGTCTGACTTCCCGTTGGCCGAGCTGACCCAGGCGCAACTGGATGGCCTGCCGCTGGTGGCCGGGGACATCGAGGACCTCTATCCGCTGTCGCCGATGCAGCAGGGCATGCTGTTCCACAGCCTCTACGAGCAGGCGGCGGGCAACTACATCAACCAGCTGCGCGTGGATGTGCGCGGGCTGGACATGGCGCGTTTCCGGACGGCCTGGCAGGCGGTGGTGGACAACCACGAAGTGCTGCGCAGCTGCTTCCCGCAGGATCTGCCGGCGCCGGTGCAGGTGGTGCGCCGTCAGGTACAGGTGCCTTTCGTCGAACTCGACCCGCCCCAGGATCCGGATGCCGTGGCCCAGGCCGAGCGCCAGTCCGGTTTCGACCTGGCCAGCGGCCCGCTGCTGCGCCTGACGCTGATCCGCACGGGTGATGACAGTCATCACCTGATCTACACCAGCCATCACATTCTGATGGATGGCTGGAGCAGCTCGCGCCTGCTGGGCGAAGTGCTGCAGCGCTACAGTGGTGTGACGCCGGGCGCCAAGACCAGCCGTTACCGCGACTATATCCAGTGGCTGCAAGGCCAGGACCAGCAGGCCAGCGAAACCTTCTGGCGTGAGCAGGTGGCTGAGCTGCAAGAGCCGACCCGTCTGGTCCAGGCGTTCAAGTCCTCGGCCCAGGGGCAGGGCCATGGTGCGCTGGCGCTGCGTTTCGAGGCGCAGCAGACCCGGCAGCTGGCGGACTTCGCCCGGGACCAGCGCGTCACCCTCAACACCCTGGTCCAGGCGGCCTGGCTGCTGCTGTTGCAGCGCTACACCGGCCAGGCCAGCGTAACCTTCGGTGCCACCGTATCCGGACGCCCGGCCGAGTTACCGGGTGTCGAGGAGCAACTGGGGCTGTTCATCAACACTTTGCCGGTGGTCGCCAGCCCACGTTCCGAGCAGCGCGTTGACGAGTGGGTGCAGCAGGTCCAGGCGCTTAACCTGGCCTTGCGCGAACACGAACACACGCCGCTGTACGAGATCCAGCGCTGGGCCGGCTGGAGCGGCGAGGCGCTGTTCGACAATATTCTGGTCTTCGAGAACTACCCGGTCGCCGAGGCGCTGCAACAGGGCGCGCCGCGGGGGCTGCTGTTTGGCGAGGTGCTCAACCAGGAGCAGACCAACTACCCGCTGACCCTGGTGGTGCAAGTAGGTGAGCGCCTGGAGGCGAGTTTCAGTTTCGATCGCCAGTGCTTCAGCGAACAGGCCATCGACCAGTTGGCGGGGCACTTCCAGCACTTGCTTGCGCAGTTGGCGGCTGACGGTGAGCGTGCACTGGGTGGGCTTAGCCTGCCGGTGGAGGACCAGCAGGTGGTGGCCAGCTATCCGAGCACGGCGTGTGCCCATGAGCTGATCGAGGCGCAGGCAGCACGTACGCCTGAGGCGGTCGCCGTGACCTTCGCCGGGCAATCGCTGAGCTACGGCCAGCTCAACCGCCGCGCCAACCGCCTGGCGCACAAGCTGCGCGAGCAGGGCGTGGGGCCGGATGTGCTGGTGGGCATCGCCGTGGAGCGCGGGTTCGAGATGATTGTCGGCCTGCTGGCGATCCTCAAGGCCGGTGGTGCTTATGTACCGCTGGATCCGGAGTATCCGCAGGATCGGCTCAGCTACATGATGGAAGACAGCGGCATTCAACTGCTACTGGCTCAAGGGCATCTGCTGGCCGATCTGCCCGTGCCGGCGCAGGTTCGCAGCCTGAAGCTGGAAGATGACCTGGCCGGTTACAGCGATGAAAACCCCGAGCACCTGACTCAGCCGGACAACCTGGCCTATGTGATCTACACCTCGGGCTCGACCGGCAAGCCGAAAGGCACGCTGCTGCCGCATCACAACCTGCTGCGTCTGTTCAAGGCCACCGATGCCTGGTTCGGCTTCGGCCCGCAGGATGTGTGGACGCTGTTCCACTCGTACGCCTTCGACTTCTCGGTGTGGGAGATCTTCGGTGCGCTGCTGCACGGCGGTCGCCTGGTGATCGTGCCGCGTGAAGTGACTCGTTCACCGGAAGACTTCCACCAGCTGCTGGTGGAGCAGGGCGTGACCGTACTGAACCAGACCCCATCGGCGTTCAAGCCGCTGATGCGGGTGGCCTGTGACAGTGCTGATGATCTGGCACTGCGCTATGTGATCTTCGGTGGCGAAGCCCTGGATGTGGCGGCACTGCAACCGTGGTTCGAGCGTTTCGGCGAGGACTGCGACAACCTGATCAACATGTACGGCATCACCGAGACCACGGTCCATGTGACCTACCGGCCGATCCGCTTCGCCGATACGCAACAGCCGGGCAGCCCGATCGGTGCGGCGATTCCGGACCTGTCGATGTATGTACTGGATGCCGATTTCAATCCGGTGGCCAAGGGTTGCACGGGCGAGCTGCACGTCGGTCATGCCGGGCTGGCACGCGGTTACCACAACCGTGCCTCGTTGACTGCTGAACGCTTCGTGCCGGACCCGTTCTCCAGCGAAGGTGGACGTCTGTATCGCACCGGCGACCTGGCGCGATATCGCGGCCAGGAGGTGATCGAGTACGTGGGGCGGATCGACCATCAGGTGAAGATCCGAGGCTTCCGTATCGAACTGGGCGAGATCGAGGCACGCCTGCAAGAGCACGCCGCCGTGCGCGAAGTGCTGGTGCTGGATATCGACGGGGCAGGGGGCAAGCAACTGGCGGCCTACCTGATCGCTCAAGACCCATCCACCGACCACGCCGCCCTGCGCGACACGCTGAAACAGCACCTGAAAGCCAACCTGCCGGACTACATGGTCCCGACCCACTTCCTGGTGCTGGAGCAGTGGCCGCTGACGGCCAACGGCAAGCTGGACCGCAAGGCCCTGCCGAAGCCCGACGCCAGCCAGCTACAACAGGGCTACGTGGCCCCGCGTACGGCGCTGGAGCAACAACTGGCCGCGATCTGGAGCGAAGTGCTGAAGGTCGAGCAGGTTGGCCTGCACGACAACTTCTTCGAACTCGGCGGTCATTCGCTGCTGGCCACCCAGGTGACCTCGCGCATCCGCCAGCGCCTGGCACTGGAA
>NZ_NIBE01000123.1:2224-21962 GCF_002205115.1 Pseudomonas sp. DrBHI1 | reverse complement strand
CTGGAGCCTGAAAGCGCCGCCTACAACATCCCTTCGGCCCTGCGCCTGAAGGGCGAGCTGAACATCGAGGCCCTGCGCAGCAGCTTCGCCACGCTGATCGCCCGTCACGAAACCCTGCGTACTACCTTCAGGCAGCAGGGCGACAGTGCCCAGCAGGTGGTGCACCCGACGCTCGATGTTCCGCTGCAGGTCGTTTCGGCTGCCCTGGATGAGCCGGCGTTGCAGGCCTGGGTCGAGGCCCAGGTGCGCGAGCCGTTCAACCTCGAGCACGGCCCGCTGCTGCGCGCCCGCCTGCTGCGCCTGGCCGCCGACGAACACGTACTGGTGCTGACCCTGCACCACATCGTCGCTGACGGCTGGTCGATGCCGATCATGGTCGACGAACTGGTGCGCGGCTATGAAAGCCATCTGCAGGGTAAGGCCCCGCAGCTGCCGGCCCTGGCGTTCCAGTACGCCGACTATGCCGCCTGGCAGCGCCAGTGGATGGAGGCCGGCGAGCAACGGCGCCAGCTGGACTACTGGCAAGCGCGCCTGGGCAGTACCCAGCCGATCCTCGAACTGGCCACCGACCGCCCACGCCCGGCCGTGCAGCAATACGACGGTGCTCGCCTGCAGGTGAGCCTGGAACCGGGCCTGGTCGCCCAGCTCAAGGCACTGGCCGGGCAACAGGACGTGACCCTGTTCATGCTCCTGCTGGCTTCGTTCCAGGCCTTGCTGCATCGCCATTCCGGTCAGGCCGATATCCGCGTCGGCGTGCCGGTGGCCAACCGCACCCGGGCCGAGACCGAAGGGCTGATCGGCTTCTTCGTCAACACCCTGGTGCTGGATGCCCGCTTCCAGCCGCAACTGCGCTTCGACGAATTGTTGCAACAGGTCAAGCACACCGCCCTGGGTGCTCAGGCGCACCAGGAGCTGCCCTTCGAGCAACTGGTCGAGGCCCTGCAGCCGGAGCGCAGCCTGAGCCATAGCCCACTGTTCCAGGTGATGTTCAACCATCAGACCCAGGTGCTGGGCGAGTCCCGCGAACTGGCGGGCCTCAGCCTGCAGGGGCTGGTCTCGGACAAGCAGACCGCGCAGTTCGACCTGACCCTGGACACTGCCGAGCACGAAGGCGGCCTGAGCGCGACCCTGACCTACGCCACCAGCCTGTTCGAGGCTGCCAGCGTGGCGCGCATGGCCGAGCATTGGTGCAACCTGCTGCAGGGCATCTGCCAGGACGCCGGGCAGCGGGTTGCCGAACTGCCGTTGCTGAGCCGCGAGGAGCGCGAGCGCACCCTGCGCGCCTGGAACGACAGCGCCGCCGACTACCCTCGCGGGCAGACCGTCCAGCAGCTGATCGAGGCGCAAGCCGCGCGTACGCCGCAGGCCATCGCCGCGGTGCTGGGCGAGCAGTCGCTGAGCTACGAGCAACTGAACCGTCGCGCCAACGCCCTGGCCCATCATCTGCGCAGCCTGGGCGTCGGCCCCGATGTGCTGGTGGGGATCGCTGTGGAGCGCAGCCTGGACATGCTGGTCGGCCTGCTGGCGGTGCTCAAGGCCGGTGGCGCCTATGTACCGCTAGACCCGCAGTTCCCCGAGGACCGCCTGGCCTACATGATGGAGGACAGCCGTATCGCGCTGCTGCTGACCCAGTCCGGCCTGCTGCAGCGCCTGCCGATTCCGCCGCAGGTGCACAGCCTGTGCCTGGACCGGCCGCTGCCGGCCGAGCACGGCGAGGACAACCCGCGCCAGCTGGCACTGCCGGACAACCTCGCCTACGTGATCTATACCTCCGGCTCCACCGGCAAGCCCAAGGGCGTGACCATCCGCCACGACGCGCTGGTCAACTTCCTCTGCAGCATGGCGCGCCAGCCGGGCATCGATGCCTCGGACAAGGTGCTGTCGCTGACCTCGCTGTCGTTCGACATTGCCGGCCTTGAGCTGTACCTGCCGTTGCTGCGCGGCGCCCGCGTGGTGCTGCTGGGCGAGCAGGTGAACAAGGACCCGCAGGCCTTGCTGGCGGTGATCCAGGCCCAGGCGGTCAGCGTCGTCCAGGCCACGCCATCGACCTGGCGCATGCTGCTGGATGCCGCGGCGCCCGGGGCCTTCGCCGGCAAGAAGGTGTTGTGTGGCGGCGAGGCGCTGAGCGCCGAGCTGGCCCAGCGCCTGATTGCCCAGGCCGGGCATGTGTGGAACGTCTACGGCCCGACCGAGACCACCATCTGGTCGGCCTGCCACTACCTGACCGCCAGCGACGACGTATGGCTGGGCCGTCCGCTGGCCAACACCCGCCTGCATGTGCTCGGCGCCGAGCTGGACGTGTTGCCGCAAGGCGCGCGCGGCGAGCTGCTGATCGGCGGCGATGGCCTGGCGCGCGGCTACCACAACCGTCCGGGGCTGACCGCCGAACGCTTCGTGCCGGATCCGTTCGCCAGCGAGCCGGGCGCGCGCCTGTACCGCACCGGCGACCTGACCCGCTACCGCGACGACGGCGTGATCGAGTATGTCGGGCGTCTGGACCATCAGGTGAAGATCCGTGGCTTCCGTATCGAGCTGGGCGAAATC
Organism: Pseudomonas sp. DrBHI1; assembly: GCF_002205115.1. Classification (NCBI taxonomy): domain Bacteria; kingdom Pseudomonadati; phylum Pseudomonadota; class Gammaproteobacteria; order Pseudomonadales; family Pseudomonadaceae; genus Pseudomonas; species Pseudomonas sp. DrBHI1. The sequence continues at coordinate 19,418 of NZ_NIBE01000123.1, read as the reverse complement.
GAGGAGCGCCTGCTGCTGCACCCGGCGATCCGCGAGGCCGCGGTGATCGATATCGACGGTGCGGCCGGCAAGCAATTGGCGGCCTACCTGGTGCTGCACGACGCGCAGCAAGGCGTGGAAGCGCTGCGCGGCGAGCTGCGCGCGCACCTGAAGGCCGGCCTGCCGGACTACATGGTGCCGGGCCACCTGGTGGGCCTGGCGCGCATGCCCCAGACCCCCAACGGCAAGCTGGACCGCAAGGCCCTGCCGCTGCCGGACGCCAGCCAACTGCAGCCAGCCCATGTGGCGCCGGTCACGGAGCTGGAGCGCAAGCTGGCGGTGATCTGGGCCGAGGTGCTGCACGTCGAGCGGGTGGGCCTGCAGGACAACTTCTTCGACCTCGGTGGGCACTCGCTGCTGATCGTCCAGGTGATCGGCCGGGTGCGTGAGCAACTGGGCGTCGATCTGAGCCTGAACGAGCTGTTCGAGCAGGCCACCCTGGGCGATTTCAGCCAGGTGGTCGAACGCAAGTCGGGGCAGGTCGCCAACGCCCATGACGAACTGACTAAATCCCTGGAGGCCTTGAAACGTCTTACTGCACAGGAAATAGATAATCTGATCGCTTAGCGGGAGACATTCAAAGTGCAAGAGCTGCTCGACTCCGTAAAGTCGCTGTCCACCAGGGAGCGCAAGGCATTGGCAGCCTTGCTCAAGCGCCAGGGTGTCAACCTCTACGGGGTCACCCCGATCTTCAGAAGGGAATCTGCGGACGGGGCAGCGCTTTCATACGCACAGCAGCGCCAGTGGTTCCTCTGGCAGCTCGATCCGCACAGCGCCGCCTATAACATTCCGGCGGCGCTGCGGCTCAAGGGCGCGCTGGACATCGAAGCATTGCAGCGCAGCTTCGACAGCCTGGTGGCGCGCCACGAGACCCTGCGCACGACCTTCCGCCAGGAGGGTGACGGCGCGGTGCAGATCGTCCATCCGTCGATGCCGCTGGCATTGGCGGTGGAGCCGTTGGCGGTTGCCGATCCGGCCAGCCTGGAAGCGGCCATCCGCGCGCGGGTGGAGGTCGAGGTGCAACAACCCTTCGACCTGCAACAGGGCCCGCTGCTGCGGGTCAGGCTGCTGGTGCTGGGGCCTGAAGAGCATGTGCTGATCCTCACCGTGCACCATATCGTCTCCGATGGCTGGTCCACGCCAATTTTGGTGGACGAGCTGATCCGTCTTTACCAAGGCTTGCGCCAGGGCTCGCCAGTGACCCTGGCCGAGCTGCCGATCCAGTACGCCGACTACGCGGTGTGGCAGCGTGACTGGATGGAAGCCGGCGAGCAGGAACGCCAGCTCGGCTACTGGCGCCAGCAACTGGCCGGCGAGCAACCGCTGCTGGAGCTGCCCGTCGACCGTCCGCGGCCGTCGGTGCAGAACTTCCACGGCGCGCGCCTGGCCATCGATATCGATGCCTCCCTGGCGCAGGCACTCAAGGCCTTGGCCCGCCAGCACGGAGTGACCCTGTTCATGCTGTTGCTGGCGTCGTTCCAGACGCTGCTGCACCGCTACAGCGGGCAGGCCGATATCCGTGTCGGCGTACCGGTGGCCAACCGTGCCCGTGCCGAAACCCAGGGGCTGATCGGCTTCTTCGTCAATACCCAGGTGCTCAAGGCCGAGTTCGCGCCGCAGATCACCTTCACCGCGTTGCTGCAGCAGGTCCGCGAGGCCGCGCTGCAGGCCCAGGCGCACCAGGACCTACCGTTCGAACAGCTGGTCGAGGCGCTGCAGCCCGAGCGCAGCATGAGCCACAACCCGCTGTTCCAGGTGCTGTTCAACCACCAGGCCGAAAGCCCGGGCATGGCCCGTCAGCTGGGTGAGCTGCAGGTCGAGGGCTTGAGCTGGGAAGGGCAGACCACCCAGTTCGACCTGATCCTCAACACCGCCGAACACGACGGCGGGCTGATCGCGGCACTGACCTACGCCACCTCGCTATTCGACCCGGCCACGGTCGAGCGCATCGGCCGGCATTGGCGCAACCTGTTGCAGGGCATCTGCCAGGACCACGCGCAGCGTGTGGCGCAATTGCCGTTGCTCGACATGGCTGAGCAAGGCGAGTGGAAAGCCGAAGTGCAGCGCTACCCAAGCACGCTGTGCGCCCATGAGCTGATCGAGGCGCAGGCGGCGCGTACGCCTGAGGCGATTGCCGTGACTTTCGCCGGGCAGGCGTTGAGCTATGACCAGCTCAACCGCCGCGCCAACCGTCTGGCCCACAAGCTGCGCGAGCAGGGCGTGGGGCCGGATGTGCTGGTGGGTATTGCGGTGGAGCGCGGGTTCGAGATGATCGTCGGCCTGCTGGCGATCCTGAAGGCCGGTGGTGCTTATGTACCGCTGGATCCGGAGTACCCGCAGGACCGTCTGAGCTACATGATGGAAGACAGCGGCATTCAACTGCTGCTGACGCAAGGTCATCTGCTGGCCGATCTGCCCGTGCCGGCGCAGGTTCGCAGCCTGAAGCTGGAAGACGACCTGGCCGGTTACAGTGATCAGAACCCTGATCACCTGACCCAGCCGGACAACCTGGCCTATGTGATCTACACCTCTGGCTCGACCGGCAAGCCGAAAGGCACGCTGCTGCCGCATCACAACCTGATGCGTCTGTTCAAGGCCACCGATGCCTGGTTCGGCTTCGGCCCGCAGGATGTGTGGACGCTGTTCCACTCGTACGCGTTCGACTTCTCGGTGTGGGAGATTTTCGGCGCGCTGCTGCACGGCGGTCGCCTGGTGATCGTGCCGCGTGAGGTGACCCGTTCGCCGGAAGACTTCCACCAACTGCTGGTGGAGCAGGGCGTGACCGTACTGAACCAGACCCCGTCGGCGTTCAAGCCGCTGATGCGGGTGGCCTGTGACAGTGCTGATGATCTGGCACTGCGCTATGTGATCTTCGGTGGCGAAGCCCTGGATGTGGCGGCACTGCAACCGTGGTTCGAGCGTTTCGGCGAGGACTGCGACAACCTGATCAACATGTACGGCATCACCGAGACCACGGTCCATGTGACCTACCGGCCGATCCGCTTTGCCGATACGCAACAGCCGGGCAGCCCGATCGGTGCGGCGATCCCGGACCTGTCGATGTATGTACTGGATGCCGATTTCAACCCGGTGGCCAAGGGCTGCACGGGCGAGCTGCACGTCGGTCACGCCGGCCTGGCGCGCGGTTACCACAACCGTGCTTCGCTGACCGCCGAACGCTTTGTGCCGGATCCGTTCTCCAGCGAAGGCGGGCGCCTGTACCGCACCGGCGACCTGGCGCGTTATCGCGGCCAGGAGGTGATCGAGTACGTGGGCCGGATCGACCATCAGGTGAAGATCCGAGGCTTCCGTATCGAACTGGGCGAGATCGAGGCGCGCCTGCAAGAGCACGATGCCGTGCGCGAAGTGCTGGTGCTGGATATCGACGGGGCAGGGGGCAAGCAACTGGCGGCCTACCTGATCGCTCAAGACCCATCCACCGACCACGCCGCCCTGCGCGACACGCTGAAACAGCACCTGAAAGCCAACCTGCCGGACTACATGGTCCCGACCCACTTCCTGGTGCTGGAGCAGTGGCCGCTGACGGCCAACGGCAAGCTGGACCGCAAGGCCCTGCCGAAGCCCGACGCCAGCCAGCTACAACAGGGCTACGTGGCCCCGCGTACGGCGCTGGAGCAACAACTGGCCGCGATCTGGAGTGAAGTGCTGAAAGTCGAGCAGGTTGGCTTGCACGACAACTTCTTCGAGCTCGGCGGTCATTCGCTGCTGGCCACCCAGGTGACCTCGCGCATCCGCCAGCGTCTGGACCTGGAGGTCCCGCTGCGCAGCCTGTTCGAGTCCGCCGACCTTCTGGCCTTCGCCCAGGCCGCCGGCCAAGGCTCGGCCAGCCAGGCGCCTGCATTCACTGCCGTGGACCGCAACCAGCCGCTGCCGCTGTCCTACGCCCAACAACGCCAGTGGTTCCTCTGGCAGCTGGAGCCTGAAAGCGCCGCCTACAACATCCCTTCGGCCCTGCGCCTGAAGGGCGAGCTGAACATCGAGGCCCTGCGCAGCAGCTTCGCCGCGCTGATCGCCCGTCATGAAACCCTGCGCACCACCTTCCATCAGGAAGGCGAGCAGACCTGGCAGCGCATCCACCCGGCCAGCGACTTCGACCTGGCTGTTGATGCGGTCAGCGCTGACGACTTGCAAGCGCGGGTGGCCGAAGAAGCCCGCCAGCCATTCCACCTGGAAAACGGCCCGCTGCTGCGTGCCCGCCTGCTGCGCCTGGCCGAAGACGACCATGTGCTGGTGCTGACCCTGCACCATATCGTCGCCGACGGCTGGTCGATGCCAATCATGGTCGACGAGGTGGTGCGCCTGTATGCCGGCTACTGTCAGGGCGCTGCCGCGCCACTGCCGGCCCTGGCGTTCCAGTACGCCGACTACGCCGCCTGGCAGCGCCAGTGGATGGCCGCTGGCGAGCAGACCCGCCAGCTGGACTACTGGCGCGGACAGCTGGGCGACGAGCAGCCAGTGCTGGAACTGCCGCTCGACCGTCCGCGTCCGCTGCTGCAGAGCCATGTCGGCGAGCGCCTGGACATCACCCTCGAGCGCGAGCTGGCCGAGGCCCTGAAGACTACGGCGCGCGAACAGGGCGTGACCCTGTTCATGCTGCTGCTGGCCTCGTTCCAGAGCCTGCTGCATCGCGTGTCCGGGCAAACCGATATCCGCGTCGGCGTGCCGATTGCCAACCGCACCCGCGCCGAAACCGAAGGCCTGATCGGCTTCTTCGTCAACACCCAGGTACTCAAGGCCGAGTTCGACCTGCGCACCACCTTCGGCGAGCTGCTGCAGCAGGTCAAGCACACCGCCCTGCAGGCCCAGGCCCACCAGGACCTGCCCTTCGAGCAACTGGTCGAGGCGCTGCAGCCCGAGCGCAGCCTGAGCCAAAGCCCGTTGTTCCAGGTGATGTTCAACCACCAGACCTACCGCGCAGGCGATGCCCGTCAACTGCCGGGGTTGACCGTGGAAGGGCTGGCCTGGGACAACCACACCGCTCAGCTGGACCTGAGCCTGGACACCTTCGAGAGCGACGACGGCCTGGGCGCAAGCCTGACCTATGTCAGCGAGCTGTTCGAGCGCGCCACCGTCGAGCGCCTGGCCGGCTACTGGCTGGTCCTGCTGCGCGCCATCGCCCGGCAGCCGCAGCAGGCGATCAGCGACCTGGCGCTGCTGGACTTCGAGCAACAGCAGCAGCTGGCGAGCGGGTCCGAACAATCTGCCGATTTCAGCGCCGCCCCTTGCGTGCACCAGCTGTTCGAGGCGCAGGCCGCCCAGGCCCCGCAAGCCGTGGCGCTGGTCTGCGAGGGCAAGCAACTGACCTACCAGGCGCTGAACCGCCGCGCCAACCGCATTGCCCACAAGCTGCGCGCCCTCGGTGTCGGCCCGGACGTACCGGTCGGCATCGCCATCGAGCGCGGCCTGGACATGGTGGTCAGCGTGCTGGCGGTGCTCAAGGCCGGCGGCGCCTATGTGCCGCTGGACCCCGACTACCCCCACGACCGGCTGGCCTACATGATCCAGGACAGCGGCCTGCGCCTGCTGCTGACCCAGTCGGGCGTGCTGGCGCGCCTGAACGTTGCCCCAGAGGTCTGCAACCTGTGCCTGGACCAGGGCGACGACTGGCTGCAAGGCTGCGTCGAGGACGACCTGGCCAACCTGACCCAGGCGGACAACCTGGCGTACATCATGTACACCTCCGGCTCCACTGGCCGCCCCAAGGGCGTTGGCATCAGCGCCGCGGCCCTGCGCGGGCACGTGCTGGGCTTCGTCGGCCGCTTCGGGCTGACGGCGGCGGACCGGGCGCTGCAGTTCTCCACCTTCAACTTCGACGCCTTCGTCGAGCAGCTGTATCCGGCGCTGGTCTGCGGCGCCCGCGTGGTGCTGCGCGGCCAGGCGCTGTGGGACAGCGAGACCTGGTACCGCCAGGTGCTGGAGCAGGGCGTGACCTTCAGCGACCTGCCGACCGCCTACTGGCACATGCTGGCCAAGGACTTCGCCGCCCACGGGCCGCGGGATTACGGCCAGCTGCGCCGCGTGCACATGGGCGGCGAAGCCATGGCCGCCGATGGCGTACTGGCCTGGCGCGCCGCGGGGCTGGCCGGTGTGCGGCTGGTCAACACCTACGGCCCGACCGAGGCTACGGTGTGCATCACCAGCCATGACTGCAGCGACTATGTCACTGGCCAGGCCGCCTTGCCCGGCCAGATCCCGATCGGCCAGGCCCTGCCCGGACGCAGTGTCTACCTGGTCGATGCGGCCGGCAACCTGGCCTTGCCGGGTTCGATCGGCGAGCTGCTGGTGGGCGGCGAGCTGCTGGCCCGGGGTTACCACAACCGCCCGGGCCAGAGCGCCGAACGCTTCATTCCCGACCCGTTCGGCGCCAGTGCCGGTGGGCGCCTGTACCGCACCGGCGACCTGGCGCGCTTGCGCGCCGATGGCGTCATCGAGTTCGTCGGCCGGGTCGACCATCAGGTGAAGATCCGCGGTTTCCGTATCGAGCTGGGCGAGATCGATGCCCGCCTGCGCGAGCACCCGGGGGTGCGCGAGGCGCTGGTGATCGACATCGACGGCGCGGGCGGCAAGCAACTGGCGGCCTACCTGGTGCCGAGCGCGCAGGCCGGTGACGATCTGCGTGCCGACCTGTTGCGTCACCTGAAGGCCGGCCTGCCGGAGTACATGGTGCCCGCGTACCTGGTGTTCCTCGAGGCGATGCCGCAGACGCCGAACGGCAAGCTCGACCGCAAGGCCTTGCCCAAGCCTGACGCCAGCCAGGCGCAAGCGGACTACGTGGCGCCGCGCAGCGAGCTGGAGCAACGCCTGGCCGCGATCTGGGCCGAGGTGCTCAAGGTCGAACAAATCGGCCTGCACGACAACTTCTTCGAGCTCGGCGGCCACTCGCTGCTGGCGACCCAGGTGATTGCCCGAGTGCGCCAGGGGCTGGGCCTGGAGCTGGCGTTGCGCAGTCTGTTCGAGTGCCCCGACCTGCAAGGCTTCGCCGCGCTCGCCGCACAAGGCAGTACCAGCCTGGCTCCGGCGTTGCTGCCGGTGGACCGCGGCCAGCCGCTGGCGCTGTCCTATGCCCAGCAGCGCCAGTGGTTCCTCTGGCAACTGGAGCCGGGCAGCGCCGCCTATCACATCCCCGCCGTCCTGCAACTCAAAGGCCGGCTTAACCTGGAAGCGCTGCGCCAGGCGTTCGAGGCCCTGGTGGCCCGTCACGAAAGCCTGCGTACCACCTTCCACCAGGAGGGCGGACAAGCGCTGCAGCGCATTCACCCGGCGAGCACCTTCACCCTGGTCATGGAGTCGCTCCAGGACACCCGCGCCGAGGCGGTTCGCGAGCGCGTGGCCCGCGAAGTGCAGCGCCCGTTCGACCTGAGCCAGGGGCCGCTGCTGCGGGTACGCCTGCTACGCCTGGCCGAGGACGATCACGTGCTGGTGCTGACCCTGCACCACATCGTCGCCGATGGCTGGTCGATGCCGATCATGGTCGACGAAGTGGTCGACGCCTACCTGGCCTTGAGCCAGGGCCAGCAACCCGAGCTGCCTGCCCTGGCCGTGCAGTACGCCGACTACGCCGCCTGGCAGCGCCAGTGGATGGAGGCCGGCGAGCAGGCCCGCCAGCTGGACTACTGGCTGGCGCAGCTGGGTGGCGAGCACTATGTGCTGCAACTGCCCACCGATCACCCGCGTCCCACCGTGCAGAGCCATGCCGGACGCAGCCTGACCCTCGAGGTCCCGGCGGCCCTGGCCCAGGCGCTCAAGGCGCAGGCGCGCGAGCAAGGGGTGACCTTGTTCATGCTGCTGCTGGCTTCGTTCCAGAGCTTGTTGCACCGCCAGACCGGCCAGGCCGATATCCGCGTCGGCGTGCCGATCGCCAACCGCACCCGGGCCGAGACCGAAGGGCTGATCGGCTTCTTCGTCAACACCCAGGTGCTCAAGGCCGAGTTCGACCTGCAGACCACCTTCACCGAGCTGCTGCAGCAGGTCAAGCACACCGCCCTGCAGGCCCAGGCCCACCAGGACCTGCCCTTCGAGCAACTGGTCGAGGCGCTGCAACCGGAGCGCAGCCTGAGCCACAACCCGCTGTTCCAGGTGATGTTCAACCACCAGGCCTACCGTGCGGAGAATGTCCGCGAGCTGCCGGGGCTGAGCATCGCCGGCCTGGCCTGGGACAACCCCACGGCGCATCTCGACCTGGCCCTGGACACCTTTGAGAGCGAGGACGGCCTGGGCGCGACCCTGACCTACGTCAGCGACCTGTTCGAGCACGCCAGCATCGAGCGCATGGCCGGGCACTGGCTGAACCTGTTGCAGGCGGTCAGCACCCAGCCGGCCCAGCGCATCGTCGAACTGCCGCTGCTGGATGCGGCGCAGCGCCAGACCCTCCTTGAGCAATGGAGCCGGCACGAGGCCGTCTACCCCGACCAGCGCACCGTGCAGCAGCTGATTGCCGACCAGGCCGCGCGCACGCCGCAGGCCACGGCGCTGATCTGCGAAGGGCAGCAGCTCACCTACCAGGCCCTGGACCAGCGCGCCAACCAGCTGGCCCACCGCCTGCGCCAGGAAGGCATCGGCCCGGATGTTCGCGTGGGCATCGCCCTGCCGCGCAGCCTGGACATGGTGGTCGGCCTGCTGGCGGTGCTCAAGGCCGGCGGCACTTATGTGCCACTGGACCCCGACTACCCGCACGAGCGCCTCGCCTACATGATGGAGGACAGCGGCATCGTCCTGCTGCTCGGCCACAGCGCGCAGCTGCAGGACCTGGCCGTGGCGCCGCAGGTGCGCAGCCTGTGCCTGGACAGCGAGGCTCTTGACGCCTGGCCGAGCCATGCATTGCCCGAACTGGGCGACCCCGACAACCTGGCGTACATCATGTACACCTCCGGTTCCACCGGCCGTCCCAAGGGCGTTGGCATCAGCGCCGCCGCCCTGAGCCGGCACGCCCATGTCGCCAAGGGCTTCTGCGGGCTGTCGGCGGCCGACCGGGTGCTGCAATTCTCCACCTTCAACTTCGACGCCTTCGTCGAGCAGCTGTACCCGGCGCTGATCTGCGGCGCCAGTGTGGTGGTGCGCGGCCCGACACTGTGGGACAGCGAGACCTTCTACCGCGAAGTGCTGAGCCAAGGCATCACCTTCGCCGACCTGCCGACCGCCTACTGGTACCTGCTGGCCAAGGACTTCGCAGCCAAGGGCCCGCGCGACTATGGCGTGCTGCGCCAGGTGCACATGGGTGGCGAGGCCATGGCCGCCGACGGCGTGCTGGCCTGGCAACAGGCCGGGCTCGGCCATGTGCGCCTGCTCAACACCTACGGGCCGACCGAGGCTACCGTCAGCGTCATGAGCCATGACTGCAGTGCCTATGTCACCGGCGAGCAGCCCCTGCCGGTGCAGATCCCGATCGGCAAGGCCCTGGCCGGGCGTTCGATCCACCTGGTGGATGCCGACGGCGACCTGGCCCTGCCAGGGGCCATCGGCGAGCTGCTGGTGGGTGGCGAGCTGCTGGCCCGCGGTTACCACAACCGCCCGGGGCTGACCGCCGAGCGTTTCATCCCCGATCCGTTCGCCACTACGCCGGGTGCCCGCCTGTACCGCACCGGCGACTTGGCGCGCTATCGCGAACAGGGGCTGGTCGAGTATGCCGGGCGCATCGACCACCAGGTCAAGATCCGCGGCTTCCGTATCGAGCTGGGCGAGATCGAGGCGCGCCTGCGTGAGCATCCGGCGGTGCGCGAGGTGCTGGTGGTCGATATCGACGGCCCGGGCGGCAAGCAACTGGCCGCCTACCTGGTGCCCAACGCGATGCCCGAGGAGCAGGGCGGCCTGCGCGCCGAACTGAAGGCTCACCTGGGCGCCAGCCTGCCGGACTACATGGTGCCGATGTACCTGGTGCTGCTCGAGCGCATGCCGCTGCTACCCAACGGCAAGCTCGACCGCAAGGCGCTGCCGGCCCCCGATACCCGCCAGGCACAGTCGGCCTACGTGGCCCCGGTCAGCGAACTGGAGCAGCAGTTGGCGGCGCTCTGGGCCGAGGTGCTGGAGGTCGAGCGGGTGGGCCTGAATGACGACTTCTTCGAGCTGGGCGGGCACTCGCTGCTGGCGGCCCAGCTGATTTCCAAGATCAACTCGGGCCTGGGGATCGACATCCCGCTGCGCCTGCTATTCGAGAAACCGCAATTGAATGATTTTGCCCAGGCTTGTGCCTCCACCGGCCTGTCGTTGAGCGAGGACGGCTTGTCCGATATCGAAAGAATGATGAATGAAATGGCGGGCGTCTGAGATGGACAAGAGCACAGCAGAACGTATCGCCAAGCGCTTTGTCGGCCTTGCCCTGGAGCAGCGTCGGCAGATCCTCGACAAGATGCGCGAGACCGGGCAGAGCTTCCGCCTGTTGCCGATCGCCGTCACCCGCCACGACAGCCCGCGCATCCCGCTGTCCTATGCCCAGCAGCGCATGCTGTTCCTCTGGCAGCTGGAGCCGCAGAGCAGCTTCTATAACGTGCCGATGGCGGTGCGCCTGAGCGGTTCGCTGAACCAGCAGGCCCTGGCCGAGGCCCTGGACGCGCTGGTGCGGCGTCACGAAAGCCTGCGCACGCGTTTCGTCTCCGAGGAGGGTGAGTTTCACCAGCAGGTCCTTGAGCAGTCCGGCGTGAGCCTGGAAGTACGCGAGGTACAGGCCGGGCCGGGCGAGGATATCGAACAGTGCCTGCGCACCGAGGTGCGTGAGGCACTGGATGCGCCTTTCGACCTGCTCGACGGGCCGCTGCTGCGGGTCCGGTTGCTGCGCCTGGCGCCCACCGAACATGTGCTGACGGTGTGCATGCACCATATCGTCTCCGACGGCTGGTCGGGCGAGCTGATGGTGCAGGAGTTCGTGCACCTGTACGAAGCGCTGTCCCAGGGCCGCGCCGCCGACCTGCCACCGCTCGAGGTGCAGTACGCCGACTATGCGATCTGGCAGCGCGCCTGGCTCGAGGCCGGCGAGGGCGAGCGCCAGTTGCAGTACTGGAAGCAGCAACTGGGGGACGAGCACCCGGTGCTGGAACTGCCGTTGGATCATGAGCGTCCGGCGCACCCCAGCTACCGCGGCGCGACCCTGCGCAGCGATGTGCCGGCGGCGCTGTCGGCCAAGCTCAAGGCCCAGGCGCGCAGCCAGGGCCAGACCGTGTTCATGCTGACCCTCGCGGCCCTGGCCGTGACCCTGGCGCGCTACAGCGGCCAGGCCGACATTCGCATCGGCGCGCCCAATGCCGGGCGCAACCGCAAGGAGGTCGAAGGCCTGATCGGCTTCTTCATCAATACCCAGGTGCTGCGGGTGCAGGTGGACGAGCGCCAGAGCGGCGCGGCCCTGCTGGAGCAGGTGAAGCAGGTGGTCAGCGGTGCGCAGTCGCACCAGGAACTGCCGTTCGAGCACCTGGTGGATGCCCTGGCGCCGGAGCGCAACCTGGGGCACAACCCGCTGTTCCAAGTGAAGATCAACCAGAACATGGCCGACACCGAGGCAGGCGCCCAAGCCCGGCAGATGCTGGGCGAGCTGAGCGTCAGCGGTTTCCCGGTCGAAGGCAACGACGCCCGTTTCGACCTGGCCTACGATTTCACCGAGACCCCCGACGGCCTGCAAGGCTACTTCAACTACAGCACGGACCTGTTCGAGGCCGCGACCATCGAGCGCCTGGCCGCTTCGTTCCAGGCGGTGCTGCGCACGCTCGTCGAGCACCCCGAGGCGGTGCTGTGCGAACACCCCGATGCCCAGGCCGCGCAGGTCGAGGCCAGCACCCACAGCTGGCCGCAGGCGGACTTCCTCGCCCTGTGGCGCCAGGGCCTGAACACCGGTGCCGAGCAGCCGGCGCTGCGCGCGGGTGATCGTATGGTCAGCTACGCGGAGCTGGAGCAGCAAGCCAACCGCTTCGCTCACTATCTGCAGGCACAGGGTATCGCCCCGGGCATGACCGTGGCGCTGTGCCAGGAGCGCTCCATCGAATGGGTGACCAGCCTGCTGGCCGTGCTCAAACTGGGCGCGGTGTACCTGCCGCTGGACAGCCGCCAGCCCGCCGAACGCCTGCAGCAGCTGCTGCAGGCCAGCGACGCGCGCCTGCTGGTGCACGCCTTGGGCGACGCCCAGGCGGCGGGGCTGGGCGTGTGCCCGGCGCTGGCTTTTGACGCAGCGCAGCACGGCGACCGCAGCGACCAGCCACCGGCGGTACACATCGATCCGCAGCAAGCGGCCTACATCATCTACACCTCGGGTTCCACCGGGCAGCCCAAGGGCGTGGTGATCAGCCACGGCGCACTGGCCAACTACCTGCAGGGCGTGCTGCAACGCCTCGACCTGCAACCCGGCGCCAGCCTGGCGATGGTCTCCACCGTGGCCGCGGACCTGGGCCACACCGTGCTGTTCGGCGCGCTGGCCTCGGGCCGGCTGCTGCACCTGCTGGGCCACGACCAGGGCTTCGATCCGGACGGTTTTGCCAGCTACATGGCCGAGCACCGGGTCGATGTGCTGAAGATCGTGCCCAGCCACCTGCAAGGCCTGCTGCAGGCCGCGCAGCCTGAGCGGGTGTTGCCCGAGCAGCTGCTGATCCTTGGCGGCGAGGCCAGCTCCTGGGCCCTGATCGAGCAGGTCCGGCGTCTGAAGCCCGGCTGCCGGATCATCAACCACTACGGTCCGACCGAGACCACCGTGGGCATCCTCACCCACGAAGTCGGCGAACGCCTGCCCGGCTGGCGCAGCGTGCCGGTGGGCCGGCCGCTGGACAACGGTCAGGCGCGGGTGCTGGATGCCTACCTCAACCCGCTGCCCGAGCGGGTGGCAGGCGATTTGTACCTGGGTGGCCAGGGCCTGGCCCAGGGCTATGTCGGCCAGCCGGGGCTGACCGCCGAGCGCTTCGTCCCCGACCCCTTTGGCAAGAGTGGCGAGCGGCTGTACCGTGCCGGTGACCGCGCGCGCCTGGACCAGGGCGTGCTGGAATACCTGGGGCGCGGCGACGACCAGGTGAAGATTCGCGGCTACCGGGTCGAGCCGGGCGAAGTTGGCCAGGTGCTGCAAGGCCTGCCTGGGGTCGGCGAAGCCGTGGTGCTGGCGCTGCCCCTGGACAGCGATCCGTCGCGTCTGCAACTGGTGGCCTGGGCCGTGCCGGCGGCGGGCGTCGAGTTGCAGGCCGAGGCGCTGCGCCAGGCCTTGCAGGCGCGCCTGCCGGAGTACCTGGTACCGGCACAGGTGCTGCTGCTCGAGCGCCTGCCACTGACCGCCAACGGCAAGCTGGACAAAAAGGCCCTGCCCAAGCCGGGCGTGGCCAGGCAGCGCTACACCGCGCCGGTGGGCGAAATCGAGGAGAAACTTGCCGCGATCTGGTGCGAAGTGCTCAAGCGCGAGCAAGTGGGCAGCACCGACAACTTCTTCGAGCTGGGCGGCGATTCCATCCTCAGCCTGCAGATCATCGCCCGGGCCAAGCGCCAGGGCATCAAGCTGAGCCCCAAGCAGCTGTTCGAGAAGCAGACCATCGGCCAACTGGCGGCGGTGGCCAAGCTGATCGAGAAGAAGCCGGCAGCCGAAGTGGTCGAGCTGGTGAGTGGCTCGTTGGCGTTGCTGCCGATCCAGGCGCGCTTCTTCGATACTGCGATTCCCCAGCGTCACCACTGGAACCAGGCGGTGATGCTGAGCCCACGCCAGCCGTTGACCGTGGCGTTGCTGCAGGCGGCGCTCAAGCTGCTGGTGGAGCAGCACGATGCCCTGCGCCTGCGGTTCAGCGAAGAGCAGGGGCAGTGGCATGGGCAATTCGCGCCGGTCGATGCGCAGCAGTTGCTGTGGGTGCATCAGCTGGACGACGCCGCGCGCCTGCCGGAGCTGGCCGACGAGGCCCAGCGCAGCCTGGACCTGAAGCATGGCCCGTTGCTGCGGGTGGTGCTGATCGACCTGCCCGAAGGCCAGCAGCGCCTGCTGGTGGTGATCCATCACCTGGTGGTCGACGGCGTGTCCTGGCGCGTCCTGCTCGAAGACCTGCAGGCGGCCTGCCAGGCCCTGTTGGCCGGCAAGACGCCGGTGCTGCCGGCCAAGAGCAGCTCGCTCAAGGCCTGGGCCGAGCACCTGCGCGAGCATGCCCGCAGCCCCGCGCTGGCGGCCGAGCTGGCTTACTGGCAGGCGCAGTTGCAGGGTGTCAGCGACGTCCTGCCCGGGGCGAACCCAGAGGGCGGTCAGCAGCGTAAACATGAGATCTCGGTGCGCACCCAGCTGAACGCCGAGCTGACCCGGCAACTGCTGCAGGAGGCGCCGGCCGCCTACCGCACCCAGGTCAACGACCTGTTGCTGACGGCGCTGGCACGGGTCATCCGCCGCTGGACCGGCGAGGCGCACGCGCTGATTCGCCTGGAAGGCCACGGCCGCGAAGACCTGTTCGACGACCTCGACATCACCCGCACGGTCGGTTGGTTCAGCAGCCTGTATCCATTGAAACTGACCCCGGCAAGCGACCTGGGCGCATCGATCATGGCGGTCAAGGAACAGCTGCGCGCCGTGCCGGCCAAGGGCATCGGCTACGGCGTGCTGCGCTACCTGGGCGACGAGCAGGCCCGCCAGGCCCTCGGCGCCCTGGCCCAGGGCAGCATCGTATTCAACTACCTGGGGCAGTTCGATGGCAGCTTCGACAGCGAGCAGGGCCTGTTCGTCCCGGCGCCGGAAGGCGCGGGACAGGGGCAGAGCCCGGAGGCGCCGCTGGGCAGCCTGCTCAGCATCGATGGCCAGGTCTACGCCGGTGAACTGGCCCTGGACTGGAGTTTCAGCAGCGCCGTGTTCGAGCGTGGGCAGATCCAGCGCCTGGCCGACGAGTACGCCGAGGAACTGCGCCAGCTGATCGCCCACTGCACCACCCCGGGCGTGGCGGGCGTGACGCCGTCGGACTTCCCGCTGGCCAGCCTCGACCAGCGCCAGTTGGCGGCGTTGCCGGTGGCGGCGGGCAATATCGAGGACATCTACCCGCTGTCGCCGATGCAGCAGGGCATGCTGTTCCACAGCCTCTACGAGCAGGCGGCGGGCAACTACATCAACCAGCTGCGGGTCGAGGTGCAGGGCCTGGATGTGCCACGCTTCGTCGCGGCCTGGCAGGCCACCCTGGACAGCCACGAGGTGCTGCGCAGCAGCTTCGTCAGCGGTTACGACCAGTCGCTGCAGGTTGTCCTGCGCGAGGTGCGCCTGCCGCTGGTGGAACTGGACTGGCGCGCTCAGGCCGACCTGCCGACCGCGTTGCAGGCCTGGGCCGAGGCCGACCTGCGCGCCGGCTTCGACCTGGCCAGCGGTCCGCTGCTGCGCCTGGCGGTGATCCGTACCGGCGAGCAGCACTACCAGCTGGTATTGACCAACCACCATATCCTGCTGGATGGCTGGAGCAGCTCGCGGCTGTTCGGCGAGGTGCTGCAGCGTTACGCCGGTGTCGTGCCAACGGCCAAGACCAGCCGTTACCGCGACTATATCCAGTGGCTGCAACATCAGGACCAGCAGGCCAGTGAAACCTTCTGGCGCGAGCGCCTGGCCGGGCTGGACGAGCCTACGCGCCTGGCCCAGGCCTTGCGGTCCGACGCCCAGGGGCATGGGCAGGCCGAGCATGAGGTTACGCTCGATGCACGGCGCACCCAGCGCCTGGGCGATTTTGCCCGGGAGCAGCGGGTCACCCTCAACACCCTGGTCCAGGCGGCCTGGCTGCTGCTGTTGCAGCGCTACACCGGCCAGGCCAGCGTGACCTTCGGTGCCACCGTGGCGGGTCGCCCGACCGAGCTGCCGGGCGTCGAGGAGCAGCTGGGGCTGTTCATCAACACCTTGCCGGTGGTCGCCAGCCCACGTTCCGAGCAGCGTGTTGACGAGTGGGTGCAACAGGTCCAGGCACTGAACCTGGCCTTGCGCGAGCATGAGCACACGCCGCTGTACGAGATCCAGCGCTGGGCCGGCTGGAGCGGCGAGGCGCTGTTCGACACTATCCTGGTGTTCGAGAACTACCCGGTGTCCGAGGCTTTGCAGGCCGGTGCACCCCAGGAGCTGGCGTTCGGCGAGGTGGTCAGCCAGGAACAGACCAACTATCCGCTGACGCTGGTGGCACAGGTGGGCGACAGGTTGTCGGCCAGCTTCAAGTTCGATCGCGCCCGTTACGCCGAATCGGCTGTCGGGCAGTTGGCGACGCACTTCGTCGAGCTGCTGGAAGGGCTGGCGGACGCACCGCAACGGGCCTTGGGCGAGATTGCCCTGAGCGCCGATCCGGAGCAGGTGATTGCCAGCTATCCGAGCATGGCGTGTGCCCATGAGCTGATCGAGGCGCAGGCAGCACGTACGCCTGAGGCGGTCGCCGTGACCTTCGCCGGGCAATCGCTGAGCTACGACCAGCTCAACCGCCGCGCCAACCGTCTGGCCCACAAGCTGCGCGAGCAGGGCGTGGGGCCGGATGTGCTGGTGGGTATTGCGGTGGAGCGCGGGTTCGAGATGATCGTCGGCCTGCTGGCGATCCTCAAGGCCGGTGGTGCTTATGTACCGCTGGATCCGGAGTACCCGCAGGATCGGCTCAGCTACATGATGGAAGACAGCGGCATTCAACTGCTGCTGGCTCAAGGGCATCTGCTGGCCGATCTGCCCGTACCGGCGCAGGTTCGCAGCCTGAAGCTGGAAGATGACCTGGCCGGTTACAGTGATCAGAACCCTGATCACCTGACCCAGCCGGACAACCTGGCCTATGTGATCTACACCTCGGGCTCGACCGGCAAGCCGAAAGGTACCTTGCTGCCGCATCACAATCTGCTGCGCCTGTTCAAGGCGACCGATGCCTGGTTCGGCTTCGGCCCACAGGATGTGTGGACGCTGTTCCACTCGTACGCGTTCGACTTCTCGGTGTGGGAGATCTTCGGTGCGCTGCTGCACGGCGGTCGCCTGGTGATCGTGCCGCGTGAAGTGACCCGTTCGCCGGAAGACTTCCACCAGCTGCTGGTGGAGCAGGGCGTGACCGTACTGAACCAGACCCCATCGGCGTTCAAGCCGCTGATGCGGGTGGCTTGTGACAGCGCTGATGATCTGGCACTGCGCTACGTGATCTTCGGTGGCGAGGCCTTGGACGTTGCTGCCCTGCAACCGTGGTTCGAGCGCTTCGGCGAGGACTGCGACAACCTGATCAACATGTACGGT
>NZ_NIBE01000123.1:455-2214 GCF_002205115.1 Pseudomonas sp. DrBHI1 | reverse complement strand
GATTCCGGACCTGTCGATGTATGTACTGGATGCCGATTTCAATCCGGTGGCCAAGGGTTGCACGGGCGAGCTGCACGTCGGTCATGCCGGCCTGGCACGCGGTTACCACAACCGCGCCTCGTTGACTGCTGAACGCTTCGTGCCGGACCCGTTCTCCAGCGAAGGCGGGCGCCTGTACCGCACCGGCGACCTGGCGCGATATCGCGGCCAGGAGGTGATCGAGTACGTGGGCCGGATCGACCATCAGGTGAAGATCCGAGGCTTCCGTATCGAACTGGGCGAGATCGAGGCACGCCTGCAAGAGCATGCGTCGGTGCGCGAAGTGCTGGTGCTGGATATCGACGGGGCAGGGGGCAAGCAACTGGCGGCCTACCTGATCGCTCAAGATCCATCCACCGACCACGCCGCCCTGCGCGACACGCTGAAACAGCACCTGAAAGCCAACCTACCGGACTACATGGTCCCGACCCACTTCCTGGTGCTGGAGCAGTGGCCGCTGACGGCCAACGGCAAGCTGGACCGCAAGGCCCTGCCGAAACCGGATGCCAGCCAGCTGCAACAGGGCTACGTGGCCCCGCGTACGGCGCTGGAGCAACAACTGGCCGCAATCTGGAGCGAGGTGCTGAAGGTCGAGCAGGTTGGCCTGCACGACAACTTCTTCGAGCTCGGCGGCCACTCTTTGTTGGTGATCACGCTGGTGAACAGGGTACGTGAAGCTTTCGCCATCAACATCAGCCTGCATGAGTTCATGCTGATGGCGAGCTTCGAGGAACTGGCGAATTTCATCGGCGGCGGCAAGGATCGCCTGAAAACGTCGGTGATCAACCTCAACGGTTGCCAACGCCAGCGTCCGGCGCTGTTCTGCCTGCCGCCGGGCGGCGGCGGTGCCTACGCTTACTACCCGCTGGCCAGCCGCCTGGCCGACGAGCGTCCGGTGTATGGCCTGGTCAACAAGTGCTATGCCGTGCCGGGCTGGGTGGACGAGTCCTGGGAGGCGATGGTCGGCTACTACGTCGAGCAGATCCGCCGCACCCAGGCCAGCGGCCCTTACCATCTGCTGGGCTGGTCCCTGGGCGGCGCCCTGGCGCTGGAGGTGGCTCATGCCCTGGAGCAGGCCGGTCAGGAGGTGGGCTTCGTCGGCCTGGTCGATACCCTGCTACCGAAGGACGTGTCCGGCCTCGAGGCCGAGCCCGTCGAGGTGGTGCAGGTAGCGCGGGCGGACGAGAGCCTGCTGCGTGGGCTGCTGGCGTTTGCTCCGGGTGTGGGTGAAGCCCGTATCGTCGGTTTCATCGACGAGGCCGGGCGTCTGCCGGCCGAGGTCGACCGGACCGAATGGGTCATCGAGCAGGTGGCCGCTGCCGGGGGCGTCAGTGCCGAGCGGCTGCGGGCCATTCATGAGGATGTGCATCTGCAGCGGGAGATCGTCGATGGTTTCGCTGTTCTCGATCGCAACGTCGAACTGAGCCAGGCGTTTCGCCTGCGGCCGCTGGCGGTCCGGGTGGATTGCTGGTGGGCCAGCGAGAGCCGTAGCTTGGAACGGGTGCGGATGGGGGAGGCGGGGTTGCTGGCGCAGGCTTCGGTCAACGGGCTGGCTAGCTCGACGGTGATCGCTGATGGGCATGAGGGGGTTATTAATGCCGTGGCGTTTGTCGATGGGCTGGTGGGGAGGTTGGCTGGTAAGGCTTGAGATTGATGGGTGACTTGGGGCGAGTAGGGCTTTAGGTCCTATCCGTTCTTTATTGTGAGTCTGGTGCTTCTG
>NZ_NIBE01000123.1:0-357 GCF_002205115.1 Pseudomonas sp. DrBHI1 | reverse complement strand
TTGTTGTTGTTGTTGTTGTTGTTGTTGTTGTTGTTGTTGTTGTTGTTGTTGTTGTTGTTGTTGTTGTTGTTGTTGGGTGGTTTTGAAAGTTGTATGCGTATTCATTTATGATGTCGACGCTTATTCACCTTTCCGCCCTTACGGCCAGCCCTTTCAAGGTCTTGCGATTTTTGAGATATGACGTTTCCAGCTCAATATTGCCGGGGCTGCTTTGCAGCCCTTTCGCGACACAAGGCCGCTCCTACGAGGGGCGCGGTCACATGTAGGAGCGGCCTTGTGTCGCGAAAGGGTCGCAAAGCGACCCCGGCAATTCCAAGTCGAACGCTAATTTTCAACACCTTGAAAGGGCTGGCCCTT
>NZ_NIBE01000122.1:0-358 GCF_002205115.1 Pseudomonas sp. DrBHI1 | reverse complement strand
CGAACTGCATCAGCAATTCAGTGAGCGCAAGGTCGCCGCGCTGGTCGACCGTCACAAAGAGGCCATGCGCGCCCACCTCGCCGGTGCCGACCAGGGCGCCAACCCGCAGATGGCCGCCTGGTGGGCGCAGGCCAAGGAAGGCATTCTCGATACCGCAGGCGCACTCAGGCGCCAGGACCTTGAGGCCCGGGCGAACAACGGCGAGTTCGCCCGGCAGTTCGAAACGCGTTACCTGCCACACGTCGACCTCAAGGCCATGCACGACCAACTGGCCTGGTTCGAATCCCACGGCCTCGAGGCGCAGCGCCTGGCCGACGTGCGGGCCGACGACCACCTCGTCTGGCTGCAATCTGAGCAG
>NZ_NIBE01000121.1:0-917 GCF_002205115.1 Pseudomonas sp. DrBHI1 | reverse complement strand
GGGCTACGAAGAACGCCCCCTGGTGTCCATCGACTACCGCACCGATCCGCGCTCCTCGATCATCGACGCGCTGTCGACCTTGGTGGTCAATGGCACACAGGTGAAGATCTACGCCTGGTACGACAATGAGTGGGGCTATGCCAACCGTGCAGTTGAACTGGCCCGCCTGGTCGGCGCAGCGGAGTAAATAGCGATCATGAAGGCGTTGTCAGCCCTGTCTGCGGAGGTGCGTCAGTACCTGCTGGTTACCGGCAATTACTGGGCCTTCACCCTCACCGACGGCGCATTGCGTATGTTGGTGGTACTGCATTTCCATTCGCTGGGCTACACACCGCTGCAGATCGCCGCGTTGTTCCTGTTCTACGAAGTGTTCGGCGTGATCACCAACCTGGTGGGTGGCTACCTCGGCGCCCGCCTGGGACTCAACCGCACCATGAACATCGGCTTGGGCATGCAGGTCTTTGCGCTTGTGATGCTCACAGTGCCGGCAGACTGGCTGACGGTGCAGTGGGTGATGGCCGCCCAGGCACTGTCCGGCATCGCCAAGGACCTGAACAAGATGAGCGCCAAGAGCTCCATCAAGCTCTTGGTACCGGGCAGCCAACAGGGGACGCTCTACAAATGGGTGGCCATCCTGACGGGCTCGAAGAACGCGCTCAAAGGTGTGGGCTTTTTCCTCGGCGGAGCACTGCTCGCGTTGCTCGGCTTCACCCTGGCGGTGCTGGCCATGGCGGCAGTACTGGCTCTGATCTGGATTGGCAGTCTGGTGTTGCTGAAAAAGGACTTGGGCAAAGCCAGGGCCAAACCCAAGTTCCGCGACATGCTGTCCAAGAGCCGAGCCATCAACATCCTCTCGGCCGCACGGCTGTTTCTCTTCGGTGCCCGAGACGTCTGGTTCGTCGTGGCGCTGCCGGTGT
>NZ_NIBE01000120.1:0-305 GCF_002205115.1 Pseudomonas sp. DrBHI1 | reverse complement strand
CTCCAGATCGCGGCCAGTTGTTGCTCCAGCGCCGTACGCGGGGCCACGTAGCCCTGTTGTAGCTGGCTGGCGTCGGGCTTCGGCAGGGCCTTGCGGTCCAGCTTGCCGTTGGCCGTCAGCGGCCACTGCTCCAGCACCAGGAAGTGGGTCGGGACCATGTAGTCCGGCAGGTTGGCTTTCAGGTGCTGTTTCAGCGTGTCGCGCAGGGCGGCGTGGTCGGTGGATGGGTCTTGAGCGATCAGGTAGGCCGCCAGTTGCTTGCCCCCTGCCCCGTCGATATCCAGCACCAGCACTTCGCGCACGGC
>NZ_NIBE01000119.1:27438-28851 GCF_002205115.1 Pseudomonas sp. DrBHI1 | reverse complement strand
GCTGACGGTGTCGGTGATTTGGACCGAAGCGTTGCCGCCCAGCTCCAGATTCTCGAAGGCCTTACCATCGACGGCAGCGTCGGTGATGCCAACGGTCAAGGTATCGCCGTCTTTGAAGACGTCGTCGCCTTGGGCCTTGGCCTTGTACTCGGCTTCGGTCTGACCGGCTGGAATGACAACTTTGTCGCCATTGGACAGAGTGACAGTCAGGTCGTGGTCGAGCTTCTGGCTGACCTTGACGGTGAAGGCTGGCTGCTGGTCTTCAGTGACATCGCCTTTGCCGACGATAGTAACGGAGACCTTGTCGCCCTGGTTGTCGGTACCAGGAGTACCAGTGCCAGGTTCATCGGTCACGGTCGTGGTGACGGTGTTGTCGCCGAGGGTCAGCTTCTCGAAGTTGTCGCCACCGGCAACCGATTCGATCTTGTTGACGATGCTCGGCTGGCCACCGACGAACACGTCGTCCGGCGCGGTGATGGTGAAGGTACCGCTGGCACTGCCAGCCGGGATGGTCACCTTGGTGCCATCGGTCAGGGTGAAGGTCAGGCCATTGTGGCCATTGACCGGCAGACCCTGGGCGTTGGTCAGGGTCACGGTGTAGGTGATCTGGCCGCCTTCGGTGACGGTGGTCTTGTCGGCGGTGAGGGTCGCAACGACTTCGCTGACGGTGTCGGTGATCTGCACGGTGGCATCGCCACCCAGTTCCAGGTTCTCGAAGGTCTTGCCCGCCACGCTGGCATCAGTCACGCCAAGGGTCACCGAGCTGGCGTCCTTGAACACGTCGTCGCCCTGAGCCGGCAGGCTGTAGGTGGCCTGGGTCTGGCCGGCGCTGATGACCACGGTGGCGCCATTGGACAGGGTCACGGTCAGGTCATGGTCGAGCTTCTGGCTGACCGACACGGTGAAGGTCGGCTGCTCGGCCTCGGTCACGTTGCCATTGCTGGCGATGCTGACGCTCACCGTGTCGATGCTGTCGCTGATCACGGTCTGGGTCGGCGTGGTGTCGGGTTCCAGCTTCTCGAAATTGCCACCGGTGGCACCGGTGATGCTGGTGCTGACCGTGCTGCCATTGACGAACACATCGTTGGCCGGGGTCTGGAAGTCAACGCTGCCGGTGCTTTCGCCGGCCTTGACGGTGATGGTCTGGCCGTTGGACAGGGTGACGGTGACCGGAGTCTGCGCCGGATTGGTAAGGGTCACGGTATAGGTGATCACGCCGCCTTCGGTGACGCTCGGGGTGGCGGTCAGGGTGGCGGTGGTGGTGTCGATCGAGTCGTTGATCTTCGTTTCAGCTGGCGTCGGGTTCGGCTCCAGTTTCTCGAAGTTGCCGCCCGTTGCCCCCGTGATCGTGGTGCTGACGGTGCTGCCGTTGTTGTAGACGTCATTGGCCGGGGTCTGGAAGTCGACACTGCC
>NZ_NIBE01000119.1:8739-27383 GCF_002205115.1 Pseudomonas sp. DrBHI1 | reverse complement strand
GGTCACGGTGTAGGTGATCACGCCGCCTTCGGTCACGCTCGGGGTCGCGGTGAGCGTGGCGGTGGTGGTGTCGACCGAGTCGTTGATCTTGGTTTCAGCAGGTGCCGGGTTCGGCTCCAGTTTCTCGAAGTTGCCACCCGTTGCCCCCGTGATCGTGGTGCTGACGGTGCTGCCATTGTTGTAGACGTCGTTGGCCGGAGTCTGGAAGTCGACGCTACCGGACGACTTGCCAGCCTCGATGGTGACGGTCTGGCCATTGGACAGGGTGACGGTGACCGGGGTCTGGGCCGGGTTGGTCAGGGTCACGGTATAGGTGATCACGCCGCCTTCGGTGACGCTCGGGGTGGCGGTGAGCGTGGCGGTGGTGGTGTCGATGGTGTCGGTGACCTGGGTCACCGCCGGGGTGGTGCTCGGCGTGACGATCAGGCCGTTACCGCCAGTCGTGCCGGTAATGGTCGCGGAAATCTGGCCGCCATCGATGTAGGGCGTGTCGTTGGCCGGGATGTTGACGTTGACGGTGCCGGTGGTCTGGCCGGCCGGGATCACGATGACGGCGCCGTTGGACAGGGTCACGGTCAGGTTGGTCAGCGGTGGCTGGCCGACGGTGGCGGTATAGACGATGACGCCACCCGCCTCGGTGATCGTGGGGGTGGCGCTCAGGGTCAGCCCTGTGGTGAGCGGGACGTTGGTCGTATTGGTGCCGGCAGCGTTGCCGTCCAGTCCGCCCAGTTCCTCGTTCGCCAGGCCGGTGGCGAAGCCGATAGGGCCGGTGGGGAAGCCAATGGTCGGGTCGACCACCCCGGCGGTCTCTTCGAGCAGGACGAAGCTGTGTCCGCCGCCGACCGAACCGCCGCCTGCCGCGGCCGGACCAGCTGCGGTGGCTTCCAGCTCGGTGGTCGGGTCGGCACCGGCGGCGATGGCCTGTTGCAACTCTTCGACCGAGGGCGCTGCCTGGCCGGTGGCCTGGTTCAGGTCGATGCTGCTGTCGGGCGCATCGGCGCTCCACTGGGTGTCGCGGCCCAGGTCGAGCACACGGCCGTCGGCCAGTTCCAGGGTGACCGCGCCGCCCGCGCCGGTGTCTACCTGTTCGCCCGCCAGCAGGCGATCGCCTTCGATCAGTACGCGCCGGATGCCTTCTGGGGAAACTGCGATGACTTGGCCAACAATGCTTTTGACGATGGCGACAACAGTGCTCATTGGACTCTCCGGGCTACCTGTTCAGTTGGCTTCCATGCCTGGCCGGCGTTCGAGGCGGCGACTGATGGAATGTTTCAAATATGTTTTTGACGCTGATTTGCGTCAATTTTACGTCTATAATTTCTGGCTATTAAGTTTATGCCAAACTATTGACCTTCTGGCTGCCATCCTAAACAATCGCCAAGGTAATGTCACATTGATATTTGGCCAGCAAAGCCCTTTCTTTCGTATTAATCGCACTGCCTATTCGGAAGCTTCCTACATACAAGATCAGGGTTTGCCATTTTCCAAGGCAGGCACGGCTTCGGCTGTGATTTGGGACAACAGCTCTCTCGGGAACCAGTAAAAATGCGTGCGTCACTGTTCACCGCTCTTCCTTTCGCTCTCGCCGCCACATTCGTTCAAGCACAAACCTTGCCCGAAGCCATGCAGAAGGCCCTTGAGGTCCATCCGGAAATCCAGGCCGGCGTGAACGCCCGCACGGCTGCGGACTATCAGCTGCGCGCTGCCCAGGGCGGCTATTTGCCGCGGGTCGACGTGACCGCCGGTTACGGTCGCGAGGGCACCGACAGCCCAAGCACCCGCAACCGCTGGGAGACCCTGAACCGTGGCGAGTCGGCCATCCGCCTGCGGCAGATGGTCTTCGACGGCTTCGCCACCTCCAGCGAGGTCGGCCGTCAACAGGCCACCGTCAACGCCCGCGCCTACTCCCTGCTGGGGACCTCCGAGCGCACCGCGCTGACCGTCGCCCAGGTCTACCTGGACGTGCTGTCGCGCCGCGAGATGGTGCGCCTGGCCGAAGACAACCTGCGCAACCACGAGCGCATCCTCGACCAGATCAAGCTGCGCACCAGCCGCGGCGTCGGCCGCCTGGCCGACCTCGACCAGGCCGAGGCGCGCCTGGCCCAAGCCCGCAACAACCTGATCACCGAGCAGACCAACCTGGCCGATGCCAACACCAACTACCTGAGCGTCGTCGGACAAATGCCCGACGAGTTAAGCACGCCCGCGCCATTTGTCGACCTGCTGCCGGCCACCCTCGACGAGGCCCGCCACCAGCTGGTCGAGCAAAGTCCGATCCTGCGCTCGGCCGAGTCGGACATCGCCGCCGCCGAGAAGCAATACGAAGCGGCAAAGTCTACGTTCTATCCACGTTTCGATGCCGAACTCGGACGAACGGCCGACAACAACCTCGACGGCGCCGTCGGCCACAACAACGAATGGCAGGCCATGCTGCGTATGAACTTCAATTTGTACGCCGGTGGCAGCAACAAGGCCGACCTGGAATCGAAGTCGTACCTGGCCAACCAGGCACTGGACATTCGCAACAACGCCTTGCGCCAGCTCAATGAGGAGTTAGGCTTGGCATGGAATGCTCTGGAGAACGCCAACGCCCAGGTGCCGATCGCCCAGCAGTACGTCGATCACAGCAACCGTGTGCGCAGCGCTTACCAGCAGCAGTTCGGCCTGGGCGAGCGAACCCTGCTCGACCTGCTCGACAGCGAGAATGAAACCTTCACCGCCCAGCGCCGTCTGGTAGAGGTGAAAAACACGCAAATGTTTACTCAGTATCGAATCAAGGCGACCATTGGTCAGCTGCTCAAGAGCCAGGGTGTCGTAGCACCGATGGCGTCCGTTGTGCAGAACGACCTGAAACCCAAGGTGAACCTGCCAGGCATGAACTGAAAGGCGCCTTGAACCTACCCCGCAAGGATGAAGAGAGCGCCGCGTGGAATCCGAAGTCAGTCGAGTCCAACTCAGCCACGATCCACGCAGTCAGCATGACGACCCGCTGCTGGACAGCCTGCTGACCCTGTGTGTCCTGCACCAGAAGCCCGCCAGCCGGGCCATGCTGACCACCGGGCTGCCCTTGCCCTCGCAGCGCCTGACCCCCGAGCTGCTGCCCCGTGCAGCCGCCCGTGCCGGGCTGCAGGGGCGCCTGCTGCAGCGCAAGCTCGAGCAGATCCCCAGCATCGCCATGCCGGCGATGCTGCTGCTCAAGGAAGGCCGTTGCGCCGTCCTGCTCGGCTGGGAGAACGAAGACACCGCGCGCCTGCTGCTCAGCGAGAGCGACGGTGGCGAGGTGCATGTCACCCGTGAGGCGCTGCAGGGCGACTACAGCGGCAAGGTGTTCTTCGCCCAGCCGCAGCACAAGTTCGACGTCAACCACGGCAACCTGATCCCGCGCGCGCGCTCGTGGTTCCGCGACACCCTGCTGCGTAGCAAGTGGCTGTACATCGATGCCATCGCCGCCAGTCTGGTGATCAACCTGATTGCCCTGGCCGCGCCGTTGTTCGTGATGAACGTGTACGACCGCGTGGTGCCCAACCAGGCCACCTCGACCTTGTGGGTGCTGGCCATCGGCATTGCCGGTGCCTATGTCTTCGACCTGATTCTCAAAGGCTTGCGCAGCCTGTGCCTGGACCTGGCCGGCAAGAAGACCGACCTGATCATCTCGGCGACGCTGTTCGAGCGCATCGTCGGGATGTCGATGAAGTACCGCCCGGCACGGGTCGGCAGCTTCGCCCAGAACATCCACGAGTTCCAGGGCCTGCGCGACTTCCTCGCCTCGCTGACCCTGACCAGTCTGATCGACCTGCCGTTCACCTTCCTGATCCTCATGGTCATCGCCATCATTGGTGGGCACCTGGTGTGGATTCCGATCCTGGCCTTCCCGTTGGCGCTGGGCATCGGCTATGCCCTGCAGAAGCCGTTGATGGCAACCATGGAGCGCACCATGGCCCTGGCCTCCGAGCGCCAGTCGAGCCTGATCGAGACCCTCGCCGGGCTGGATGCGGTCAAGGTCAACAACGCCGAGAGCGAGCGCCAGTACATGTGGGAGCAGACCCTCGGCACCCTGAGCCGCCTGGAGCTGCGGGTGAAGGTACTGTCGGGCCTGGCCATGAACATCACCGCGCTGATCCAGCAACTGGCCGGCGTGGCGATGATCTGCGTGGGCGTGTACCTGATCATCGACGGCAACCTCAGCATGGGCGGCCTGGTGGCCTGCTACATGCTCAGCGGTCGCGCCCTTGGCCCGCTGGGCTCGCTGAACGGCCTGCTGGCCCGCTACCAGCAAGCCAAGGTGACCATGGTCGCCACCGACCAGATGATGGAACTGCCCCAGGAGCGCAACTTCGAAGAGCGCCCACTGAGCCGCCAGGTGCTGCAGGGCGCCATCGAGTTCCGTGGGGTCGAGTTCACCTACCCGAATCAGCAGAACCAGGCGCTCAAGGGCATCAACCTGAACATTCGCCCGGGCGAGAAGATCGGCATCATCGGCCGCAGCGGCTCGGGCAAGAGTTCCCTGGCCAAGCTGATCGTGGGCCTGTACGAACCGGACAACGGCTCGCTGCTGGTCGATGGTGTGGACATCCGCCAGATCGACGTCAGCGAACTGCGCCACAACATCGGCTACGTGCCCCAGGACATCCAGCTGCTGGCCGGCACCCTGCGCGACAACCTGGTGAGCGGTGCCCGCTACATCGAGGACGAACTGATTCTCCAGGCTGCGGAACTGGCCGGCGTGCATGAGTTCGCCCGGCTGCACCCCGACGGCTACGAGCTGCAGGTCGGCGAGCGTGGCCAGAACCTCTCCGGCGGTCAGCGGCAGAATGTCGCCCTGGGCCGCGCGCTGCTACTCAACCCGCAGATCCTGCTGCTCGACGAGCCCACCAGCGCCATGGACAACACCGGCGAGGAGCGTCTCAAGCAGCGCCTGGCCGCGGTGATCGAGAACAAGACCGTGCTGCTGGTCACCCACCGGGCGTCGTTGCTGTCGCTGGTGGACCGGTTGATCGTCATCGATCGTGGACAGATTGTCGCGGATGGCCCGAAAGCCGCCGTCATGGATGCGCTGAAGAAGGGGCAGATCAGTGTTGCATAAGCTGGATATCGGGCGTTTCAAGGACAACCTGCGCCGCTACTTCAAGGGCTCCGAGTCGCTGGCCGGCCAGCCGCTACCCGAGGTCAACAAGGCATTGATCGAGGACGCGCCACGGGTGGTGCGCCTGACCATCTGGGGCGTGATCGCGTTCTTCCTGTTCCTGATCATCTGGGCCAGTGTCGCGCCCATCGACGAGGTGACGCGCGGGGAGGGCAAGGCCATCCCGTCGTCCAAGGTGCAGAAAATCCAGAACCTCGAGGGCGGCATCGTCGCCGAAATCTTCGCCAAGGAAGGGGAGATCGTCGAGGTTGGCCAGCCGCTGCTGCGCCTGGACGAAACCCGCTTCGCCTCCAACGTCGACGAGACCGAGGCTTCGCGCCTGGCCATGGCCTTGCGCGTGCAGCGCCTGACGGCCGAGGTCGAGGACAAGCCGCTGCAGATCGACGAAGAGCTGCGCAAGGCCGCGCCAAGCCAGGCCGCCAACGAACAGTCGCTGTACCAGAGCCGTCGCCAGCAACTGCAGGACGAGCTTGGCGGCCTGCAGCAGCAACTGGTGCAGAAGCAGCAGGAGCTGCGCGAGTTCAACTCCAAGCGCGCCCAGTACGCCAACAGCCTGCAGTTGCTGCGCCAGGAAATCGCGATGTCCGAGCCGCTGGTGGCCCAGGGCGCGATCTCCCAGGTCGAGGTGCTGCGCCTGCGTCGCGCCGAGGTCGAGAACCGTGGCCAGATGGACTCCACCGCCCTGGCCATCCCCCGTGCCGAGGCGGCGATCAAGGAAGTCGAGAGCAAGATCGAGGAGACCCGCGGCAAATTCCGCAGCGAGGCGCTGACCCAGCTCAACGAGGCCCGCACCGAGCTGAACAAGGCCACCGCCACCAGCAAGGCGCTGGACGACCGCGTGCACCGCACCATGGTCACCTCGCCGGTGCGCGGCATCGTCAAGCAACTGCTGGTCAACACCATCGGCGGGGTGATCCAGCCGGGCAGCGACATCATTGAGATCGTGCCGCTGGACGACACCCTGGTGGTAGAGGCGAAGATCCTGCCCAAGGACATCGCCTTCCTGCACCCGGGCCAGGAAGCCACGGTCAAGTTCACCGCCTATGACTACACCATCTACGGCGGCATGAAGGCCAAGCTCGAGCAGATCGGTGCCGACACCATCACCGACGAAGACAAGAAGACCACCTACTACCTGATCAAGCTGCGTACCGACAAGAGCCACCTGGGCACGGACGAGAAGCCGCTGCTGATCATCCCGGGGATGGTGGCGACAGTGGATATCATGACCGGCAAGAAGACCATCATGAGCTATCTGCTCAAGCCGATCATCAAGGCCCGCAGCGAGGCGCTTCGCGAGCGCTGATCGATCTTGTGGGAGCGGCCTCGGTAAGGCCGCTCCTTCATATGGATATGTCGTAACGGTATTTAAAATCCTGTTCTTATGACTTTATAGTCACCCCACTGCGTACCCGCCGACCAATCGGCGCGCCGCACGACTCGAACCCACACGGGCAATCCCCGTGCGTTTCCGATCGTTGCGCGCCCTGAAGTCGCGCACTGCGTGGGAGTGAACAATGCCAGCCGCCTCGAACGCCTTGTCGACCATCGACAGCGCCCTGCCGCAAACCTTCGACATCCGTCCGTTCCCCGGCGCCGTTGGTGCCGAGATCATCGGCCTCGACCTGGCCCGTGCGGTTAATGCCGAGGATTTCACCCGTATTCACCGCGCCCACCTGGACCATCACGTCCTGGTGTTTCGCGACCAGCGCATTACCCCCGAACAGCAGATCGCCTTCAGCCGCCGTTTCGGCGAGCTGCAGATCCATGTGCTCAAGCAGTTCCTGCTCGCCGGCCATCCCGAGATCCTGATCGTTTCCAATATCGTCGAGGACGGCCGCAACGTCGGCCTGGGCGATGCCGGCAAGTTCTGGCATTCGGACCTGTCGTACAAGGAGCTGCCGAGCCTGGGCTCGATGCTGCACGCCCAGGAGCTGCCCAGCGAAGGCGGTGACACCTTGTTCGCCGACATGCACAAGGCCTGGGACGCGCTGCCCGAGGCCCTGCGTCGGGTCGTCGAGGGCCGCAGCGCCGCCCACTCCTACACCGCCCGTTACGCCGAGACCAAGTTTGAAGGCAACTGGCGCCCGACGCTGACCGCCGAGCAACTGGCCCAGGTCCAGGAGGTTATCCATCCGGTGGTGCGTACCCACCCGGAAAACGGCCGCAAGGCGCTGTTCGTCAGCGAAGGCTTCACCACCCGCATCGTCGGCCTGCCGGATGACGAAAGCCGCGACGTGCTGCAACAGCTGTACGCCTTGAGCGTGTTGGAGCAGAACATCTATCGCCACCAATGGCAGCCCCACGACCTGGTGTTCTGGGACAACCGCTCGCTGATCCACCTGGCCACCGGTTGCCCCGCGCACCTGCGCCGCAAGCTGTACCGCACCACCATCCAGGGCGATGCCCCGTTCTGACGACTGAGGAAACACATCATGCGCAAATCCATCAGCCGCCTGGCGGCAAGTATCGGCCTGGGCGCCAGCTTGGGTCTGGGCAGCCTGGCGGCGCCGACCGTGGCCCATGCCGAAGGGCAGATCCGCATCGCCGAACAGTTCGGCATCGTCTACCTGCTGCTCAATGTGGTGCGCGACCAGCAACTGATCGAGAAGCACGGCAAGGAGCAGGGCCTCGACATCAAGGTCGACTGGGCCCAGCTGTCCGGTGGCGCGGCGATCAACGACGCCTTGCTGTCCGGCTCGGTGGACATCGCCGGCGCCGGTGTCGGGCCGCTGCTCACGGTGTGGGATAGAACCCGCGGCCGGCAGAACGTCAAGGCCGTGGCCTCGCTGGGCAACTTCCCGTACTACCTGGTCAGCAGCAACCCCAATGTGAAGACCATCGCCGATATCTCCGACAAGGACCGTATCGCCGTTCCGGCGGTGGGCGTTTCGGTGCAGTCGCGCTTCCTGCAGTATGCCGCCGCCCGGCAGTGGGGCGACAAGGAGTACAACCGCCTCGACAAGTACACCCTGGCCGTGCCGCACCCGGACGCCACCGCGGCTTTGCTGGCCGGCGGCACCGAGCTCAACGGGCACTTCTCCAACCCTCCGTTCCAGGACCAGGTGCTGGCCAACAAGAACGTGCACGTGGTGCTCGACAGCTACGACCTGCTCGGCCCCAACTCACCGACCCTGCTGTTCGCCACCGAGAAATTCCGCAAGGACAACCCCAAGACCTACAAGGCCTTCGTCGACGCCCTGGCCGAGGCCGCCGACTATGCCCAGAAGGACAAGGCCGGCGCCGCCGACACCTACATCCGCGTGACCAAGGCCAAGATCGACCGCGAGGCGCTGATCAAGCTGATCGACAACCCGCAGTACGAATTCACCGTCACGCCGAAGAACACCTACAAGTTGGCCGAGTTCCTCTACCGGGTCGGCGCGATCAAGAACAAGCCTGAATCGTGGAAGGACTACTTCTTCCAGGATGAACGCCCGTTGCAGGGGAGCTGAACGCCGATGACCGCCCCATTGCCAGGCCACACGGCCAGCAACCTGAGCCGTGTCGCCACCCCACCGCTGCTGGCGGTGGACAACCTGAGCCTTGAATACCGCACCGCCCAGCGCGTGGTGCGGGCCACCCACCAGGTCAGTTTCGAGGTCGACCGCGCCGACCGTTTCGTCTTGCTCGGCCCGTCCGGCTGCGGCAAGTCCACCTTGCTCAAGGCCGTGGCCGGCTTCATCGAGCCACGGGAAGGGCAAATCCTGCTCCAGGGCCAGCCGGTGCGCGGCCCGGGGCCGGACCGCATCGTGGTGTTCCAGGAGTTCGACCAGTTGCCGCCGTGGAAGACGGTGAAGCAGAACGTGATGTTCCCGCTGCTGGTGTCCGGCCAGCTCAAGCGCGCCGAGGCCGAGGAGCGGGCGCTGCATTACCTCGAGAAAGTCGGCCTGGCCGCCTTCGCCGACGCCTACCCGCACACCCTGTCCGGTGGCATGAAGGCCCGCGTGGCCATCGCCCGGGCACTGGCCACGCAGCCGAAGATCCTGCTGATGGACGAGCCGTTCGCCGCCCTCGACGCCCTGACCCGGCGCAAGATGCAGGAAGAGCTGCTGCTGCTGTGGGAGGAGGTGCGCTTCACCCTGCTGTTCGTCACCCACTCCATCGAAGAGGCGCTGGTGGTGGGCAATCGCATCCTGCTGCTGTCGCCGCATCCCGGGCGGGTGCGGGCCGAGGTGCACAGCCACCAGTATGACCTCGGTAGCCTCGGCGCCAGCGATTTCCAGGCCAGTGCCCGGCGTATCCACCGGCTGTTGTTCGACGAGGCCGATGCCTCGACGCCAGCGGACGATCTGGGCTTCAACGATATCCGTATCGCCTACTGACGGGAGCCAGGGCATGACGACGACACCTGTACGCCAGGAATACGAAGTGCAGCTGCAACCCCTGCCGGGTGTGCCGCTGGAGCGCGAGCTGCCGCTGGTGCAACGCTTGTGGCAACAGGGCTGGCTGCGCAAGGCCGTGATCCTGGTACTGCTTGCGGTGGTCTGGGAGGCCGTTGCCCGCTATTCCGGCAACGACCTGCTGCTGCCGAGCTTCCTGCAGACCGCCAGCGCGTTGTGGGACGGGCTGCTCAGCGGCGAGCTGCCGGCCAAGGTCGGCGTATCGCTGGTGGTGCTGCTCAAAGGCTATGTGCTGGGCATCGTCCTGGCCTTCGGCCTGACCAGCCTCGCCGTCTCGACGCAAGTGGGGCGCGATCTGCTGGGCACGCTGACCTCGATGTTCAACCCGCTGCCGGCCATCGCCCTGCTGCCGTTGGCCTTGCTCTGGTTCGGCCTGGGCGACAACAGCCTGATCTTCGTGCTGGTGCACTCGGTGCTGTGGGCGCTGGCGCTGAACACCTACGCGGGCTTCCTGGGCGTGTCCGAGACCCTGCGCATGGCCGGGCGCAACTACGGGCTGCGCGGCCTGCGCCTGGTGCTGCATATCCTGGTGCCGGCGGCGCTGCCGTCGATCCTGTCGGGGCTGAAGATCGGCTGGGCCTTCGCCTGGCGTACGCTGATCGCCGCCGAGCTGGTGTTCGGCGCCAGCAGCGGCAAGGGCGGGCTGGGTTGGTACATCTTCCAGAACCGCAACGAGCTGTATACCGACAAGGTGTTCGCCGGATTGGCGGTGGTAATTCTTATCGGCCTGCTGGTGGAGGGGCTGGTGTTCAACACCCTGGAGCGGCTGACCGTGCGGCGGTGGGGGATGCAGCGCTAGGGCTCGCGGAGCTCAATTCCGATACCGCGCCGCAGCGCTGTCCAGCGTCCGCGCAATCTCCTCGCGCAGCGCCTGCGGCGCTTCCACCACCAGCCCATCCCCCTGGCTCAGCAACCACCAGCGCAGGGGCCAGCCGTCCGCCACCGTCGCCCGCAGCCGGTGCCCCTGTTCCAGGGCAGTCAGTTGCATGTCGGCAGTCAACGGCGCTTCGCGCAGTCGGCGGGCCAGCAGGTCGCTGATCCATGCCTGCAACTCGACCCCTTCCCCTTGCCCTGGCTGCAGCGTATCGCCGCGCAGGTACCCCTGCAGGTCGAAATTCCCACGCAGCTCGCCACCGGCATTGGCCGACCAGTGCCAGCCGAACGGGATGCTCTTGTCGTTGCGCTCCAGCGGGAAGATCAGCGACAGCTCGTTGAGGTCGCGCTCGACCGTGCGCTTGCTGACGGTGAAGCCCACGTCACGCAGGCGCCACACCAGTTCGGCACTGGTGATCCCGGGGGAGCGGCTGGGCAATTGACGGAGCAAGGCCCATTGGCGGCTGAGGGTGGCGCGGGTGGTGGCGAACGGCAAAAGGAAACGTCCTTGTCTAGGC
Source organism: Pseudomonas sp. DrBHI1 (assembly GCF_002205115.1). Classification (NCBI taxonomy): domain Bacteria; kingdom Pseudomonadati; phylum Pseudomonadota; class Gammaproteobacteria; order Pseudomonadales; family Pseudomonadaceae; genus Pseudomonas; species Pseudomonas sp. DrBHI1. The sequence continues at coordinate 16,446 of NZ_NIBE01000119.1, read as the reverse complement.
TTGCCGGCATAGGATGGCGGCACGGGTAGGGCATGGCAATTGGCCACAGCGTGCTCAGATCAAGGAAGATGCAATTGGTTGCCTGGGATCAATTCGTTCGCGACAGGTTTTGTCGTGGCATCGCGCAGAATCACGCCTCACCACAGTGGAGGTTGGAGCTGTGGGTCGTTCAATGAGGATGAACATGTCTGCCGCCAGCAATATCCATTCGCTGCTCGCCCGGCTTCTCCCCGAGCGGATCGTCCCGGCTCCGGCACGCCCCGGACAGCGCCACAGGCTGTTCGCCGGGGTCGGCATGCCCAGCCAGCAGGCCTTGAGCGGCGAGCGTTTCGGCCTGGCCGATCGGCTGGACGAGGCGGTCGACCTGCAGGCGGTCTACCACGACCTGTGCCGCCAGGCTTTGCTGGGCAATGTCGCGGCGCTCAATGACCTGGGCTGGATCTGGCTCAACGGCAAGTACTGGCGCGGCGACACCGTGCTGGCCGGCCACCTGCTGCGCATGGCCGCGCTGCAGGGCAATGCCGCGGCCTGGTTCAACCTTGGCCAGCAGCATTATTTCGGCAAGGGTGTGGATGTCTCCTACGCCAACGCGGCCGAATACTACCGGCATGCCTTCGAGCGGGGCATGGTGCATGCCGCTGCGGCGCTGGGAGATTTGTACGAAGAAGAGGTGTGCGAGGGCGACCAGGTGTGGCAGGTCGACCCGCTCGAGGCGTACCAGTGGTTCCTGCGTGGCGCCCAGCGCGGGGAGACGCGCTGCCGCTTCGAGGTGGGCTACCGCTTGTTGCATGGGGTGTATGTCGAGGCGGACACCAAGGCCGGGCTGTATTGGCTGGAGCTGGCGGCGGCGACTGGCGTGATGCAGGCGGCCGAGGAGTTGGCGGTGCATTTCAGCAGTCGCGATGCGGCGCGCTACCTCGGCTGGCGCGACCAGGCCATCCAGATGGGCAGCACCCTGGCGCTGACCATGAAGCTGGAAGACCAGATCCAGCCGTGAGGCAATGTTCAGCGCGATCCCTGGAGCGGCCTTGCCGAGGCGTCGGACCGGTCGCTCCAGGGATCGTGTTATCCGGCCAGATCGCGGGTAGATGAACAACCTTTCATCGTTTCCCTCCGTCACCCCTGGTTGACGACAGGGGTAGGGCAGGGCGTATATTGATAGTTAGCAAACTATGAATATCTTCGGTTCCCAAATGTCCCTCGACGCACTGCACCTGAAAATCAGCAGCGGCATGGTCGTCGCTGCCCGTCATTGGCGGCGCCTTTGCCAGGGCGCCCTGACCGGCTACGGCATTTCCGAAGCCTGCGCCGTGCCGCTGCTGATGATCGTGCGCCTGGGCGACGGTGTGCATCAGGTGGCAGTGGCGCAGGCGGCCGGGCTGGAAAGCCCGTCGCTGGTGCGCCTGCTCGACCAGCTGTGCAAGGCCGGGCTGGTCTGCCGCAGCGAGGATCCGCTGGACCGCCGCGCCAAGGCCCTGAGCCTGACCGTCGAGGGGCGCGCCCTGGCGGAGTCCATCGAAGGCGAACTGGTGCGCCTGCGTCGTGAGGTGCTCGGCGGTATCGACCAGGCCGACCTGGACGCCACCTTGCGGGTGATCCAGGCGTTCGAAGCCGCGGGCGTGATGCCATGAGTGGCTTCTTCAGCTCCGTGCCCCCGGCCCGCGACTGGTTCTACGGCGTGCGCACCTTCGCCGCGTCGATGATCGCCCTGTACATCGCCTTGCTCATGCAGTTGCCGCGTCCCTACTGGGCCATGGCCACGGTGTACATCGTCTCCAGCCCGTTCCTCGGCCCCACCACCTCCAAGGCGCTTTACCGGGCCCTGGGTACGTTGCTGGGCGCCGGCGGAGCGATCCTACTGGTGCCGCCGCTGGTGCAGTCTCCGCTGCTGCTGAGCATTGCCATCGCCCTGTGGACCGGCACCTTGCTGTTCCTTTCGTTGAACCTGCGCACGGCCAACAACTACGTGCTGATGCTGGCCGGCTATACCCTGCCGATGATCGCCCTGGCGGTGGTCGACAACCCGCTGGCGGTGTTCGACGTTGCCTCGTCCCGCGCCCAGGAGATCTGCCTGGGCATCGTCTGCGCGGCGGTGGTCGGCGCGATTTTCTGGCCGCGCCGGCTGGCGCCGGTGGTGGTGGGCGCGACCGGCAACTGGTTCGCCGAGGCGATCCGCTACAGCGATACCTACCTGGCCCGCGAGGCCAGCGCCGACAAGGTCGGCGGCATGCGTGGCGCGATGGTTGCCACCTTCAACTCGCTGGAATTGATGATCGGCCAGCTCGGCCACGAAGGCGCCGGCCCGCATACCCTGAAAAATGCCCGTGAGCTGCGTGGCCGGATGATCCACCTGTTGCCGGTGATCGATGCCCTGGACGACGCCCTGATCGCCCTCGAGGGCCGCGCCCCGGCCCAGTTCGCCCAGTTGAAACCGGTACTCGATGCTGCTCGTGAATGGCTCAAGGGCACTGCCGACAGCGCCTCGGTGGCGCGCTGGACCGCCCTTCACGAGCGGATCGACCGCCTGCAGCCCGGCGCCGCCGCCATCGACCAGCGCGCCGAACTGCTGTTGTCCAACGCCCTCTACCGGCTGACCGAATGGGCCGATCTCTGGCAGGACTGCTGCAGCTTGCAGCACGCCCTGCGCAAGGACGACGCCACGCCCTGGCGCGCGGTCTACCGTCACTGGCGCCTGGGCCGTCTGACGCCGTTCTTCGACCGTGGCCTGATGCTCTATTCGGTGTTCTCCACCGTCACCGCCATCATCGTCGCCTGCGGCCTGTGGATCGGTCTGGGCTGGAACGACGGCGCCAGCGCGGTGATCCTCGCCGCCGTGTCGTGCAGTTTCTTCGCCGCCATGGACGACCCGGCGCCGCAGATCTACCGGTTCTTCTTCTGGACCTTGATGTCGGTGATCTTCTCCAGCCTGTACCTGTTCCTGGTACTGCCCAACCTGCACGACTTTCCGATGCTGGTGCTGGCCTTCGCGGTGCCGTTCATCTGCGTCGGCACCCTGACCGTGCAGCCGCGTTTTTACCTCGGTACCCTGCTGACCATCGTCAACACTTCGACCTTCATCAGTATCCAGGGCGCCTACGACGCCGACTTCTTCACCTTCATCAACGCCAACCTGGCCGGTCCCGTGGGCCTGCTGTTCGCCTTCATCTGGACCCTGGTGGTGCGCCCGTTCGGCGTGGAGCTGGCGGCCAAGCGCATGACCCGCTTCACCTGGCGCGACATCGTCGAGATGACCGCGCCGGCCACCCTGGCCGAGCACCGCCAGGTCGGCGTGCAGATGCTCGACCGCCTGATGCAGCACCTGCCGCGCCTGTCGCAGACCGGCCAGGACAGCGGCGTGGCCCTGCGCGACCTGCGCGTGGGCCTGAACCTGCTCGACCTGCTGGCCTACCTGTCGCGCGCCGGCGCCGAGGCCCGCGAACGCCTGCGCACGGTGATCGAGGAGGTAGGCAGTCACTACGCCGCCTGCCTGCGTGCCGGCGAGCGCCTGCATGCCCCGGCGGCGCTGCTGCGCAACATGGAGCGTGCGCGCCTGGCGCTGAACCTGGACGAATTGTACGAACGCGGCGACGCCCGCACCCACCTGCTGCACGCCTTGAGCGGCCTGCGCCTGGCGCTGCTGCCGGGCGTGGAAGTGATGCTCGAGCCTGCCGAGCAAACGCAACTGCCCCCCGGACTCGACGGAGCGCCCCTGTGATCGGTGAACTGGATATCAGCGGGGTGTTCCTGCCCACGCTGCTGGTGATGATGTTTGGCACCTACCTGCTGTTCCTCGGGGTGCACGCGGTGCTGGTGCGCCTGCATTTCTACCGCCTGGTCTGGCACCGGGCGCTGTTCAACGTTGCCCTCTATGCCGTGCTGCTTGGCGCGGTGGACCACTTTTGCCGAAGCCTGATGCTGCCATGAAAAAACCTTTGCTGACCCTGGGCCGCGTGGTCCTGACCTTGCTGGTAGTGACCTTCGCCGCCGTGCTCGTGTGGCAGATGGTGGTGTACTACATGTTCGCCCCCTGGACCCGAGATGGGCATATCCGTGCCGACGTGATCCAGATCGCCCCGGATGTGTCCGGGCTGATCCAGAAGGTCGAGGTGCGTGACAACCAGACCATCAAGCGCGGTGACGTGCTGTTCACCATCGACCAGGACCGCTTCACCCTGGCCCTGCGCCAGGCCAAGGCGACCCTGGCCGAGCGCCAGGAAACCCTGGCCCAGGCCTCCCGCGAGGCGCAGCGCAACCGCAAGCTGGGCAACCTGGTGGCGGCCGAGCAGCTTGAAGAGAGCCAGTCCCGCGAGGCCCGCGCCCGCTCGGCGGTGAACGAGGCCCAGGTGCAGGTGGATGTGGCCCAGCTCAACCTCGACCGCTCGGTGGTGCGCAGCCCGGTGGACGGTTACCTCAACGACCGCGCCCCGCGTGCCCACGAGTTCGTCAGCGCCGGGCGTCCGGTGCTGTCGGTGGTCGACAGCGCCTCGTACCATGTCGATGGTTACTTCGAAGAGACCAAGCTGGGCGGTATCCATATCGGCGATGCCGTGGAGATCCGCGTGATGGGCGACAACACCCGACTGCGTGGCCGGGTACAGAGCCTGGCCGCCGGCATCGAAGACCGCGACCGCAGCAGCGGTGCCAACCTGCTGCCCAACGTCAACCCGGCGTTCAGCTGGGTGCGCCTGGCCCAGCGGATTCCGGTGCGCATCGCCTTCGATGAAGTGCCGGAAGACTTCCGCATGATCGCCGGACGCACCGCCACGGTGTCGATCATCGAGGGCCAGCATCCATGAAACAGCTGATCCTGGCCGGGCTGTGCCTGTCCCTGGGGGCCTGCATGATGGTCGGCCCTGACTACGAGCTGCCCAAGGACGCCGCCGTGCAGCGCGACGACCTCAATGGCCCGCTGCGCCAGGACGCCGACAGCGTGGTCTCGGCGCCGGTGCCCGAGGACTGGTGGCAGTTGTACCAGGATCAACGGCTCAACGAGCTGGTGCGCCAAGCCCTGAGCGCCAACACCGAACTGCGCGTGGCCGCCGCCAACATCGCCAAGGCCCGCGCCCAGGTGGAGGTGGCCGAGTCCCAGGGGGGCTTCAACGGTGGAGTCAAGCTGGGCGCCCAGCGCCTGCAGGAGTCCGGCGAAGCGTTCCTGCTGCCGGAGAAAGTGCCGGTGGCCAATATCGGCGAAGCGATCATCAGCGCCAGCTACCAGTTCGACCTGTGGGGTACCTTCAAGCGCGGCACCGAGGCCGCCAAGGCCAACGCCGACGCGGTGCAGGCTGCCGCCGACACCGCGCGCATCACCCTGGTGGCCGATGTGGTCAAGGCCTATACCCAGGTGTGCTCGGCCAACGAGGAATACCACATCGCCCGAGAGTCGCTGGACCTGCAGCAGCAGAGCGTGCAACTGACCCAGCGCCTGCGCGACGCCGGGCGTGGCGACGAGACCCAGGTCACCCGTTCGCAGACCCAGTTCAAGTCCCTGCGCGCCGAACTGCCGCGCTTCAAGGCCGAGCGTGAGGCGGGCCTCTACACCCTTGCTGCGTTACTGGCCAAGCCGGTCGAGCAGTTGCCCGCCGGCACCGCCGATTGCGCCGAACTGCCCCACCTGTCGCAGCTGGTGCCGGTCGGTGACGGCGCGGCCCTGCTCAAGCGCCGCCCGGACGTGCGTCAGGCCGAGCGCCAGCTGGCGGCGGCCACCGCCAGCATCGGCGTGGCCACCGGCGCGCTGTACCCGGATATCAGCATCGGCGCCCAGGTGGGCACCATCGGCATCCTCGAGAACCTCGGCGAGCCGGCCACCAACCGTTGGGGCTTCGGTCCGCAGATAAGCTGGAACATCCCCACCAACGGCACCCGCGCGCGCATTCGCATGGCCGAAGCCTCGACCCAGGCGGCATTGGCGCATTTCGACGGGGTGGTGCTCAACGCCATTCGCGAAACCCAGACCCGCCTGGCGCAGTACAGCGCGCTGCTGGATCGGCGCGATGCCCTGGCCGAGGCAGAGCGTTCGGCCAAGGAGTCGGCGGACCAGACGCATCTGCGTTACCAGGTGGGGCGTGAGTCGTTCCTGGCGGACCTGCAGGCGACGCGGACCTATACAGACGTAAGGGCGCAGCTGGCGGCGGCCAACAGCCAGGTGGCGATGGGGCAGATAGGGGTGTTTCTGGCCTTGGGTGGCGGCTGGAAGGACAGTGCCAGGCCTTGATGATTCACCTGTAGGAGCGGCACAAGGCCGCTCCAGGGATTGTGTGGGTTAGTTCAGCACCCGCGCCGGCTCATCCGGCGGCAGGTTGTCCCGCCCACGCGGCTGCTTCGTCTGCCCAGGCACCGAACCGCCCAACTGCTCGGCCAGCTGCTGCGCCACATCCTCGCCCAGCGCCTTCGACACATCACGCACCACCCGCGGACGGTTCAGCGTCACGCGGCGGTCCTGGCCCTTCACCAGCTTGGTGTCCTGCCCCTCACCCATGGCGGTGAACGCCGAGGTGATCTCGTAGGTGCGGGTGTTGATCAGGCTGAAGTCGGCGACCACCGTCAGGCCCAGTACCGCCGAATAGCTGTCGGTGTGGTCCAGCGAGTTGATGTCCTGCTGGAAGTCGATGTCCGACAGGGTGCCGAACAGCACGTAGTCGGCACCCTTGAACGCGCCATTCTTGATGCGGCGGATCACGTCGTAGACGTCTTCCTTCGAGTCGGCGGTATAAGGACGGCCCTGGACCAGCTGGAACATGCCGGTCTTGAGGATCTCACCCTTGATGTCGCCACCGAACTTGCGCAGCTCGGTCTGCTCGATGTAGCTGTTAAGGCTCTCGTACTCGCTGTAGCTCGACTGGCCGCTGGCGTGATACATGCCGGCCTGGCCGCTGCTCTGGGCGTTGATGGTGTGGATGTATTCCTCCACCTGCGCCTGGTAGGCCAGGTCGGTCACCGCCACCTTGGGGGCCGCCTGCGCGCCGAAGGCGCAGGCCAGGCCGATGATTGCCATCCATGCACGCATCGATCAGCGCTCCGTGGTCTTGCGGATTTCTTTTTCGTCCATCCACTCGGCCAGGCCGCTTTCCACGTCGATCAGCTGCAGGCTGAACTTGTAGAACACGTCCTTGTAGTCGCTGCTGCGCTTGACGATCGAGCTGATCGAGCCTTCCAGACGGTACTTGGCGGCGATCATGTTGCCGGTCTTGGCCACGGTCTTCTTCTTGTACAGACCGCTCTGGTTCTGCAGCTTGAGCTGGTCGACCTGGCTCTGCATGTCGGTGTTGTCGCTGGCGAAGCGGGCGGCGCCGGACTTCATCAGCTGGGTCTTGATGGAGGTGGTGATCTCGCGGGTATCGATGTACTCGCTGGTCTTGTTCTTGACGTCGTACACCTGCACCACCGGGCGGCCGTGCAGCACGCCGGACTGGGCCAGGGACCGGGTCATGCTCTCGGCGATCATCTGCAGGTCGGTGGAGCCGAACTCGTTGGTCACCAGCTCGACGGCCTTGCTGTCGCCGTAGCTGATGTTCTTGCCGCCGAGTACCGGCGACGGGGTGCTGCAACCGCTGACCAGGGCAATGGCGATGGCGGCGAGGGAAAGGCGTGCAAACATGGAACGTGCTCCTGAAAGGGATTACCGGGTGTGGACTTCGAGGCGGAAGTCGCGGGCAGCGGGGCTCGGGGCGATGGCGGGCAGGAACTTGGCCTGCTTGCCGTACAACGGCA
>NZ_NIBE01000119.1:0-8729 GCF_002205115.1 Pseudomonas sp. DrBHI1 | reverse complement strand
GTTGACGGTGAGGTAGCCGTTCTCGCGGGCGACGCGCATCTGGCCGACTTCGATGTCATCCAGCTGGCCCATGGTCACCACCTTGCTGGCGGCGCTGCCAGGGGCTGGGGGCGGGGTGGCGCAGCCGGCCAGGAGGGCGACGGCGGCCAGTGCGAGGCATGTTCTGCGCATGTTCGATCCTTGGGTTACTTGAGGCTGGCGACAGCGGTGGCTGCGGCCTGCGGGGCGACGACGACGGCCGGGCCGCCAGCGAATACGCGATTGCCGACCACGCGCAGGGTGACCACCTGGTAGGGGCGATCGACCTTCACGGTGACCTGGGTGCCGCCTAGGCTCGACGGCAGGCTCAGGTGGTGTTCGCCTGGCTTGAGGCGTACGCGGGCCACCTGGGTTTCGTCGGGCAGGGTGCGCCAGGTGCGGGTATCGGCGCCTTCCAGCACGGTGGAGGCGATGCCCACCACCAGCCCGGCCATCGGGTTGGTCTTGTTCAGGTTCTTCTGCGCCACGCCGCGGCTGATGGCGCGCACGCTGGTGCGCAGGATGATGCCCGGCATGTCGTCGCGCAGGGCGCGGCGCGACATGGCCGTGGTGCTGTTGAGCGCGGTCAGGGCCAGGGCCTTGTCGTTGAGCTGGATCTCGCCCAGGTGCGCGGTCGAGGTGTCTTCCTTGATGATTGGGAAGGACAGCGGGGTGATCACCAGGTTGTCCTGGATCGGCAGCGGCAGGGGAATGCGGATCGAGTCACGGGCCGGGGCCAGGCCGGTCTGCACCACGATCAGCACATCGCTTTCGCCGGCCTTGGCGCTGTTCTTGTCCAGGTCGAGCAGCGCCTGGTCGAGCAGCGGCGTGTTCGGGCGCAGCTCGGCGGCCTTGCGGTAGCCCGGCGCGGCCAGGCCCTTCTCGCCGAGGGCCTCGTAGACATAGCCGGACAGGTAATGGCTGAAGGCGCTCTGGTAGCTGTTCTTCAGGCCGACCACCTCTGGGGCGTCGAGGCTGGCGACCGGGTAACCCTGCAGGTCCTTGTACTCGGTCTTGATGCCTTCCTTCTCGGCCTCTTCCTCGCGCTTGAGGTATTCCTTGTCGCGCAGCTCGGCGATGATCGCCTCACGCTCGTGGGTCTTCTTGATCTCGGTGCGGGCACCGTCGAAATCGTTCTGTGCCAGCAGGTTCAGGGCCATCTGCGTGGTCAGCATGACTTTTTCGTAGTCATAGCCTTCGTAGCGGCGAACCTTGTCGTTGACCAGGTAGCTGCCGAACTGGCTCAGGTACTTGTCGGTGTCGAGCTTGACCGACTCTTCCCATTGGAACACCACGCTGTCGGCCGAGCGCCAGGCGTCCTGGCTGCCCTTGAGGTCACCCTTGGAGCGCAGCAGCTCGCCTTTTTCGAAGTAGTAGAGCAGGTCTTTCTGCTCGCCCTTGTTGTTGCTCTCGAGCAGGGCGAGGGCGGCGTCGACGTTGCCGGCGGCCAACTGCTTGTTGGTCTCCTGCAGTTCGCTGTCGTAGCTGCGGAACACCGAGCAGCCGGTGAGCTGCACGGCGGCGACCAGGGTCGCCAGGGTGAGGGCGCGGGATACCATCGGACTTCTTCTTTCCCTGAAACGGTTGGCCGCGTGGGCGGGGGCGGCAGATCCCTCTGTTTTATCGCCAGAACCTCTCGATGGAGGCGCCTTGATTGCTAATGGCTATTACGGCGGCGCGGGATTATACCCAAAGTAGTAGTACGGTGATGGCGAATTGCTTCGCATTTTTGGCGCCGATGCCATCAGTTGGAAAAATGCATTCCCGGTCGGTGCATTCCGTCAATTTGTCTCAAGATTTTTCATGAAATCTGCCCATGAGCCTTGAGCAGGGGAGAGTGGAAGTGAACAATGTTCTCTTTCGTATTTCCGTCGAGATTGGCCATGACTTCCCGTTCCCGTCTGCTTGCCTGGCTGCCTGCCCTGCTGTTTGGCCCGGTGCTGGCCCTGTGCAGCACCCCGACGCTGGCCGAAGCAACCGCCGAGGCGACCAAGGCGCTGCACCTGCTGGATTACATCGGTGCCGACTACCCGCCGACCGTACGCGACGGCAAGGTGGTGGACGACGGGGAATACCGCGAGCAGCAGGAGTTCAGCGGCGTGCTGGCCGAGCTGGTCAAGGGCCTGCCCGCGCATGCCGAGCACGGTGCCCTCGAGCAGGGTGTGCAGAGCCTGCGCGAGGCCATCGACCAGCGTCAGGACGGCGCCGCTGTTGCCCGCCAGGCCCGCCAACTGGGGGCGCGTCTGGCAGTGGCTTACGAGGTCAGCCAGGCCCCGGTGATCACCCCGGACCCAGCCCGCGGCGCGGCGCTGTATGCGCAGAACTGCGCGATCTGCCACGGTGACACCGGCCTGGGCGACGGCCCGGCCGGCATCGGCCTGGAGCCTGCGCCGGCCGACCTGCGCGATACCAGGCGCCTTGACCAGTTGAGCCTGTTCGACCTGTACAACACACTCGGGCTGGGCATTGAAGGCACCGAGATGCCGTCGTTCGCCGAACAACTCGACGAGCGCCAGCGCTGGGACGTGGCGGCCTACATCGCCAGCTTCACCGCCGACCCGCAGGCGGCCAAGGGCGACAAGACCTGGAACATCGCCGACCTGGCCCGGCAGACTCCGGCCGAAGTCGCCGCCAGCGAAGGCGCGGATGCCGTGGCCGCGTTCCGCGCCCAGCGCGCGCAGCCGCCGCAGGTCAAGCGCGGCCCGGCGCAGTTGCTCGAATACACCTCCAGTACCCTGGACAAGAGCCTGGCGGCCTACCGCGCCGGCGACCACGATCAAGCCTACGATTTGTCGGTGGCGGCCTACCTGGAAGGCTTCGAGCTGGTGGAAAGCTCGCTCGACAACATCGACGCCCAGGCCCGCAAGGACACGGAAAAGTCACTGATGGCCTACCGTCAGTCGTTGCAGGACGGCCTGCCGGTGGCCCAGGCCGAACAGCGTCTGGCCGAGGCCAAGGCCAGGCTGGAGCAGGCCTCCAAGCTGCTGGGCAGCGATGGCCTGAGCTGGTCGTTGAGCTACGTCTCCGGCCTGCTGATCCTGCTGCGCGAGGGCCTGGAGGCGATCCTGGTGCTGGCGGCGATCCTGGCCTTCCTGCGCAACACCGGTCAGCAGTCGGCGGTGCGTAGCGTCAATATCGGCTGGGGCCTGGCGCTGGTCGCCGGCTTCGCCACCTGGGCCCTGGCGGCCTATGTGATCGACGTCGGCGGTGCGCAGCGGGAACTGCTCGAAGGTTGTACGGCGCTGTTCGCCGCGGTGATGGTGCTGTGGCTCGGGGTGTGGATGCACGATCGACGTCACGCCGCCGCCTGGCAGGACTACATCAAGCGCAGCCTGGTCACTGGCGGCGGGCGCTTCGGCTTTGCCTTGCTGGCGTTCTTCTCGGTGTACCGCGAGCTGTTCGAGGTGATCCTGTTCTACGAGACCCTGTGGCTGCAGGCCGGCCCGGCTGGCCATCAGGCGGTGCTGGCCGGTGGCGCCACGGCGTTGGTGCTGCTGGTGGGCCTGGCCTGGGTGATCCTGCGCGGCTCGGCCAAGCTGCCGCTGTCGTTGTTCTTCAGCATCAACGCGGCGCTGTTGTGCGCGCTGTCGGTGGTGTTCGCCGGGCATGGCGTCAAGGCCCTGCAGGAAGCCGGGGTGTTGGGAACGCGGCCGGTGGCGTTCTTCGAGTTCGACTGGCTGGGGATTCATGCCGATGCCTATTCGCTGGGCGCGCAGGTCGTGGCGTTGCTGGCAATCGTGTTCCTCTACGGGCGCAGCCGGCTGGCCGAGAAGCGCCGGACAGCGGCCAGCTGAGATACTTCAGGGCCGTCATGCGGCCCCTCGCGACGTAAGGCCGCTCCACAGGCATACTGGCAGCTCTGTGGGAGCGGCCTTGTGTCGCGAAAGGAGGGCGCGGCCCTCCCAGCTATGCGAGGAAACGAAAGCAATGCGTGTATGGATCGATGCCGACGCCTGCCCCAAGGCGGCCAAGGACCTGATCGTCAAGTTCGCCCTCAAGCGCAAGCTCGAAGTGGTGATGGTGGCCGGCCAGCCGCAGATCAAGCCGGCCTTCGCCTGCGTGCGGCTGATCGTGGTGCCCAGCGGCATGGACGCGGCCGATGACTACCTGGTGGAGAACGCCGAGCCCGGCGAGCTGGTGATCTGCAGCGACGTGCCGCTGGCCGATCGCCTGATCAAGAAGGGCGTGGCGGCGCTGGATCCGCGCGGTCGCGAGTTCGACGAGCGCAACATGGGCGAGCGCCTGGCGGTACGCAACCTGTTCACCGAGCTGCGCGAGCAAGGTCAGGTTGGCGGTGGCCAGGCGCCCTATGGCGAGCGCGAGAAGCAGGCGTTCGCCAATGCGCTGGACCGCATTCTCACTCGCCTGTCCAAAGCCTGACGTTATCCCGGAAGCATCCGCCAAGCCTGTAGGAGCGGCCTTGTGTCGCGATGGGGCGCGTAGCGGCCCCAGGATCTTGGCATCATGCAAAATCGCCGGGGCGGCTACGCAGCCCATCGCGACACAAGGCCGCTCCCACAGGGACCGCAGCGGCTATGGGCTTGTGCTTTACCTGTAGCCGACGATGAGGCTGGTACGGGTAGCACAAGACAGATGTCCCTGCACCAGCGTCTGTCAGTCGTTCTCGTGGGTCAGCTCCAGCACCCGATCCACCAGCTTGTAGATGCCACCCGCCGCCTCGCTGATCGACTTGGCCAGCATGTACGCCGGCGTGGTCACCAGCTTGCGCTGGGTATCCTCGACAATGTCGTGCACATCGCACTCCTCATGGGTGCCGCCCATCTTCACCACCGCCGCGCTGGTGCCGGCGTCGTTGCCGATGGTGCAGACCACGCCCGGCCCGTAGATCTTCGCTGCCAGGGCCGGCGAGATGCAGATCAGGCCAACGGGCTTGCCCGCCTCGGCGAAGGCCTCGGCCAGGGCCAGCACATCTGGCTGCACGCTGCACTTGTCGCCTTCGACGGCAAAGTTGGAGAGATTCTTGGCCGCGCCGAAGCCGCCTGGAACGATCAGGGCGTCGAAGTCTTCGGCTTTGGCTTCGCGAATGTCCTTCACCTCGCCACGGGCAATGCGCGCCGACTCCACCAGCACATTGCGCGATTCGGGCATCTCTTCCCCGGTCAGGTGGTCGATCACATGCATCTGCGCGATGTTCGGCGCGAAGCACTGCACCTGGGCGCCACGCTGGTCCAGGCGCAGCAGGGTGATCACGCTTTCGTGGATCTCGGCGCCGTCGTACACGCCGCAACCGGACAGAATCACCGCAACTTTTTTTGTCATGCTCAATACTCCAGTGTCGAGGCGCTAAATGTCCTCTAGTTTGGCAGATGTAGCCATGGGATTTGCCCTTCGGCGGGCCTAATCTTCGTGGACAACCTTGGAGGTGGCCGTTCATGGACCTGATTCTGCTGGCCGTGCCGTTCTTCTTCGTGCTGATCGCGGTGGAGCTGATCGCCGACCGCGTGCGCGGCCGGCGCAACTACCAGCTCGCCGACTCGATCAACAGCCTGAGCACCGGCGCGCTGTCCACCAGCACCGGGTTGCTGACCAAAGGGGTGGGGCTGGTCACCTATGCCCTGGCCTGGGAACACGTGGCTTGGCTGCGGCTGCCGGCCGATGCCTGGTGGGTGTGGGTGGTCGCCTTCGTGCTCTACGACCTCTGCTACTACTGGCTGCACCGCCTGGGCCATGAGCGCAACGTCTTGTGGGCCGCGCACTCGGTGCATCACCAGAGCGAGGAGTACAACCTGACCACCGCCCTGCGCCAGACCAGCAGCGGCTTCCTGTTCTCCTGGATCTTCTACCTGCCGCTGGCGCTGCTGGGCGTGCCGCCCCTGGTGTTCATCACCGTGGCGTCGCTGAACCTGCTGTACCAGTTCTGGGTGCACACCCGCCATGTGCCCAAGCTGGGCTGGCTGGAGTGGATCTTCATCACGCCGTCCAACCATCGCGTCCACCATGCGCAGAATCCTTTGTACTTGGATCGCAACTACGGCGGCGTGTTCATAATCTGGGACCGGTTGTTCGGCACCTTCCAGGAGGAGGACGAACGCGAGCCTGTGATCTTCGGAGTAACCACGCCGCTGGCCAGCTGGAACCCGCTGTGGGCCAACGTGCAGTTCTACGCCCAGCTCTGGCACGACGCTCGTCGCGCCGGCAGTTGGTGGGACAAGCTGCGCATCTGGTTCATGCCCACTGGCTGGCGCCCGGCGGATGTGGCCGCCGCTGATCCACAGCCCAAGCAGGACCTGGCGGCGTTTCGCAAGTTCGCGATCCCCCTGGGCGGCGCGCAGCAGCTTTACGTCACCGCGCAGTTCGCGGTCTACGTGGCGCTGGGCAGTTATCTGATGGAGGTGGCGGAGCACGTGGCGCCCGCGGCCCTGGTGCTGGGCTGGACGGTGATGGCGTTCGGGCTGTTCGTGCTGGGCGTGGCGCTGGAGGACCGGCCGTGGGCGGGGCGCCTGGAGATCGTGCGGCTGCTGTCGAATGCGCCGGCGCTGTATCTGGCCGGCGCGCTTGGCTTAGTGCTGGTCACGCCCGTGTTCTGGTTGCTGCTCCTGGTTTACAGCCTGCTCAGCCTCGGCGGCCTGGCCCTCTGCCGCCGCGCGGCGCTCGGCGCGGATGTTGCGAAAACGCCGGCGCAGCCAGAGCAGCAGGCCCAGCACCAGCAGGCCGCCGAGCACCCATAGCTCGTATTTCTTGATGCTGCCGAGCATGCCTTCGAGAATGGCGCCGAAGTGGTAGGCGGCCAGGCCCAGGGCCAGGGCCCACACCGCGGCACCGATGCCGTTGAGCAGCAGGTAGCGGCGCGGCGGGTAGCCGGACAGGCCGATGGCCACCGGCATTACCGTGCGCAGGCCGTAGACGAAACGGAAACTCAGCACCCAGATATCCGGATGGCGGCGGATGTGCTCCAGTGCTCGGTCACCCATGGCTTGCCAGCGCGGCTTGCGGGCGAGGATCTTGCGCCCGTGGCGGCGGCCCATGAAGTACCACAGTTGGTCACCGGCGTAGCTGCCGCAGAAGGCCACCAAGACCACCAGCTTGATGTCCATGTATTCGCGGAACGCAAGAAAGCCCGCGAGCACCAGGATGGTCTCGCCCTCGAAGAACGTGCCGAGAAAAAGGGCAAAGTAGCCGAAATCGTTCAGGAATTGTTGAAGCATTTTCTGGCGTGCTGGCGAAATGAACGCGCAGCCTACCCCTTCGGGCGCGTTGGGGAAAGTGTCCAAATGTGTCTCGACGTGAAGATTCCCTGCAACGACAATGGCTGCGGCCACAAGTCGCAGGGTTGCCCAAGGATGTAACACAGGCGTCATAATGGCCGCTTATAACTGTCGCGCTGCCCGCCCGCGCGGGCTCAGGAGTCTGCCGTGAGCTTTACCCCCGCCAACCGTCTGTTTCCTGCTACCCGCCTGCGTCGCAACCGCCGGGACGCGTTCTCCCGTCGCCTGGTTCGCGAAAACACCCTGACCGTCGATGACCTGATTCTTCCGGTATTCGTGCTGGACGGCGAGGGCCGTCGGGAAGAAGTACCGTCCATGCCGGGCGTCGAGCGCCTGTCGATCGACCTGCTGCTGGAAGCTGCACAGGGCTGGGTGGAGCTGGGTATTCCGGCGCTGGCGCTGTTCCCGGTGACCCCGACCGAGAAAAAGTCCCTCGACGGCGCCGAAGCCTGGAACCCGGACGGCATCGCCCAGCGCGCCACCCGCGCCCTGCGTGCCCGCTTCCCGGAGCTGGGGGTGATCACCGACGTGGCCCTGGACCCGTTCACCACCCACGGTCAGGACGGCATCCTCGATGAAGAGGGTTACGTGCAGAACGACATCACCGTCGAGGCCCTGGTCCGCCAGGCGCTGTCTCACGCCGAGGCCGGCGCCCAGGTGGTGGCCCCGTCGGACATGATGGACGGTCGTCTCGGCGCGATCCGCCAGGCCCTGGAAGAAGCCGGCTACGTCAACGTGCGCATCATGGCCTACTCGGCCAAGTACGCCAGCGCCTACTACGGCCCGTTCCGCGACGCGGTCGGCTCGGCGCTGAACCTGGGCAAGGCCAACAAGGCTTCCTACCAGATGGACCCGGCCAACAGCGACGAAGCCCTGCACGAAGTGGCCACCGACCTCGCCGAAGGCGCCGACATGGTCATGGTCAAGCCGGGCATGCCGTACCTGGATATCGTTCACCGAGTGAAAGCCGAGTTCAAGGTGCCGACCTTTGCCTACCAGGTCAGCGGCGAGTACGCCATGCACATGGCCGCCATCCAGAACGGCTGGCTGAGCGAGGCCGTGATCCTCGAATCCCTCACCGCTTTCAAACGGGCAGGCGCTGATGGCATCCTGACCTATTTCGCCGTGCGTGCCGCTCAATTGATGAGAGGGCAGTAACGCCCTCCAGGAACGTCAGATGAATAACGAAGTGCTAACCCCTGTCGAGATCAAGGATGCCCAGGCCGTGCCCGAAGAGATGGTGCAGACCCCGCCCGATTTGCCAGCGGTAGCGGAGCCGGAAGCGGTTGTCGAAGCCGCCCCGGCACCCGCGCCTGCGCCGGCCCCTGCGATCGCCGTGCCGAGCCTGGACGACAGCAGCCTGTACATTCATCGCGAGCTCTCGCAACTGCAGTTCAACATCCGCGTGCTGGAGCAGGCGCTGGACGAATCGTACCCGCTGCTTGAGCGCCTGAAGTTCCTGCTGATCTTCTCCAGCAACCTCGA
>NZ_NIBE01000118.1:0-2830 GCF_002205115.1 Pseudomonas sp. DrBHI1 | reverse complement strand
TTCGGTCCGGAGAAACTCGACCCGGCCACCCCGCCCTACGTCATGACCTTTCCGCCGCCCGTGGTCGGCGCGGCCCCCGCCCAGGACCCCGACTACGCGGCCCGCAGCAGCCCCAACGGCAACGCCCTGGAGGCGTTCCTGACCCAGCCGGGGCTGACGCCGTTCCCGTCGCAGTACGCCAACGTGCTCGACCGCAACCCGTGGAAGGCGCAGATCGAGATGTTCCTCAACCGCAGCGGGGTCGGTTCGCCCGCCGAAGGCCGTCCGCCAGGAAAGGGCTGGTCGCACCAGCGCTGGAACGAGTTCTACCCCCAGGCCGCGTTCAAGACCGCCCAGGCCGGGGCGCGCATCAACCAGGGCCTGCGCGATCGCAAGCAGTTGCACAACTATGCCAAGGGCGAATTCGCCCCGGGCGGGCTGTACTACCAGACCTCCGACATCCCCACCACCCTGGGCACCACCAAGGGCATCGACACCCGCTTCCACCCCAAGATGCCCCTGCAGGGCCACAAGGCGCTGTGGACCTTCGACGGCACCTTTCCACCCAAGCTGCTGATGGTGCGCTACGGCCAACCGGTGCTGATGCGCCATTACAACGCCCTACCGATCGACCCTTCGGCCAACAACGGCTTTGGCCTGCATACCATCTCCACCCACGAGCACAATGGCCACTCGCCGGCCGAGAGCGACGGCTTCGCCAACGCCTACTTCTTCCCCGGCCAGTACTACGACTACCGCTGGCCGATCCAGCTGGCCGGCTACGACACCATCAACACCCGCGCCCAGGACCCGCGCGCGGCCTTCCCCTGCGCACCGGGCGAAGCCCTGTTCGTCAACGACGCCTCCCCTGGCCTGAAGACCTGCGAGAACGGCAGCATCAAGATCCGCGGCGACTGGCGCGAGACCATGAGCACCCACTGGTTCCACGACCACATGCTCGATTTCACCGCGCAGAACGTCTACAAGGGCAACGCGGTAATGATGAACTACTACTCGGCCATCGACCGCGGCAACGAAGCCCTGCAGGATGGCGTCAACCTGCGCTTCCCCAGTGGCGCGGCGATGCCCTGGGGCAACCGCGACTACGACGTCAACCTGGTGATCGCCGACAAGGCCTGGGACGCCAACGGCCAGCTGTGGTTCAACCCGTTCAACACCGACGGCTTTCTCGGCGACCAGATCCTGGTCAACTGGCAGTACCAGCCCAAGCTCAAGGTGCGCGCGCGCAGCTACCGCTTCCGTATCCTCAACGGCTCGGTGTCGCGCTACTTCAAGTTTGCCGTCGTGCGTGAAATCGCCGGCAACAGTGGCGAGTTCAAGGGCCCGAGCGGTTCCAACGTCTCCTATGCCCGCGTGCCGTTCCACATGATCGCCAACGACGGCAACATCATGGAGCACGCCGTGCCATTCGACGGCACCCTGGACCTCAATGGCGACGGCAACCTGCAGGACAACAACGCCATCCTGCCGCTGCAGGGCATCGCCGAGCGCTACGACATCATCATCAATTTCGCCAGGAACGGGATCAAGGCCGGAGACAAGCTGTACTTCGTCAACCTCATGGAACACGACACCGGCAAGGGCCCGAAACAGGCCATTAGCCTGGCCGACGTGCTGTCGGAAAAGTACAAGGCGGTCATCAAGCAGACCAGCAAGGGCCCGGAATGGGATGGCGGCGACCCGGTGGTCGGCAAGTTCATGCAGTTGATCGTGCAGCCCTATACCGGCCAGGACGTCAGCATGGACCCGAGCTTGTATGAACCGGCAAAACCCGGCAAGGCCGCGGGCTTGGTGATGATTCCCCTGCCCCTGGACCGCACCAGCGCCAGCGATCAGGTCAAGCTCAGGGCCGCCCGCCACCGCGAGTTCATCTTCGGCCGCTCCGATGGCACCGACAGCGCGCCCTGGACCATCAAGACCGACGGCGGCTTCGGCTACAGCATGGACCCGCGGCGCATCAACGCCGCCCCGCAACTGGCCAACGAAGCCACCGATGGCGGTTTCAGCGGCGACGGCACCCTCGAGGTGTGGAAGATCAAGAACGGCGGCAATGGCTGGAGCCACCCGGTGCATGTGCACTTCGAGGAAGGGGTAATCCTCAGCCGTGACGGCAAGGCGCCGCCGGAATGGGAAAAATGGGCGCG
The DNA here is from genome assembly GCF_002205115.1 of Pseudomonas sp. DrBHI1. Taxonomy (NCBI): domain Bacteria; kingdom Pseudomonadati; phylum Pseudomonadota; class Gammaproteobacteria; order Pseudomonadales; family Pseudomonadaceae; genus Pseudomonas; species Pseudomonas sp. DrBHI1. The sequence continues at coordinate 686 of NZ_NIBE01000118.1, read as the reverse complement.
CAAGGACGTCTACCGCATCGGCCCGGACACTGATTCGTCGGAAGAAGTGGAAATGGCCATTCGCTTTCGCGAGTTCGCCGGCACCTACATGGAGCACTGCCACAACACCCAGCACGAGGACACCTCGATGCTGCTGCGCTGGGACCTGGAACACCCCGGCCAGTTCCAGATGATGCCGACGCCGCTGCCCGGCTGGGATGGCGTGGAATACGTCAACTCCGCCGCCCTGCCGACCTTCCGCACTGCCAGCAGTGGCTCCGGCAACGACGGCAACAAGCCGCCGGTGGCAGTGAACGACAGCGCCGCGACCCTGGCCGGCAAGCCGATCGTGCTCAACGTGCTGGCCAACGACACCGACCCCGACGGCAACCTGCCGCTGAGCATCAGCAGCCTGGCCCAGCCCGACTCCGGCCAAGGCACGGTCAGCAGCAACGGCACGCAGCTCACCTACACCCCACCGGCCACCGTCGCCACGGCGTTCACCGCCAGCTTCACCTACGCCGCGCGCGACGCCAAGGGCCTCGAGTCGCTGGCGCCGGCCACGGTGAGCATCGCGGTCTCGCCAGCGGTGCCGATGGACGAGATCCAGGTCAGCAGCGCCACGGTGCAGTTGCGCAGCAACAACCGCTGGACCTGGGAAGTCTCCGGGACCACTTCGGTGGCCACCGGCAACAGCATCCGGGTTT
>NZ_NIBE01000015.1:0-7229 GCF_002205115.1 Pseudomonas sp. DrBHI1 | reverse complement strand
ACGAGATCCTCAACAGCGAGACTGACGCCATCGTCATGGGGCCGAATCCCGACGGCAGTTTCCCGAAAGCCACCTACCCGCTGGAAAGCGTCGGCAAGCGCAACCCTGCGTTGCCCAACCGGCTCGAGGCGTTTCGCGACTTCGCCTCGCAGTTTGCCGACGAAGTGGCAGGCACCCAGGCATTCCCTGGCTACTGGGCAGACCCGGTAATGGGACATGTGCTGGAGCCGACCCGCGATTCGTTCATGATCAACTATGGCTCCGGCGGCATGGGGGCGGAGGTGGTGGCCAACCGACTCGGCGTCGGGCCGATGCACGATTGCCTGTCGTGCGCCTACGAGGAATTCTTCCTCAGCGCCCATACCGTCGGCGATGTCGGTACGTTGGTGGATATCCCGGCCAATGTTGGGCTGGAGCACATCCGTCCTGGCGAAACGCCGCCTGCCAGCGCCACCGGGGTCAAGGCGACCATGGCCCTGTACCCGGCCGAGCCCGCCAACGTGCATCACAGCTACATTGGTGACTTCACCAAGTTCCGCAACACCCATAACGGCCACGAGCAGCACATCTTCCACTTGCACGGACACCAGTGGCTGTTCAATCCCAACGACGACAATTCCGACTACATCGACGCCCAGGGCATTGGCCCTGGCGTGGGCTACACCTACGAGATCGCCAACGGCGGTTCGGGCAACCGCAACCGTGTGGCGGGCGATGCCATCTATCACTGCCATTTCTATCCGCACTTCGCCCAGGGCATGTGGGCCATGTGGCGGGTGCACGATGTGTTCGAGCCGGGTACCCGCCTGGAGGTCAGTGGCGAGGGCGCCAACGGCTTCCACAGCACGCCGTTCGCCTTGCGCAATGGCAAGCCGGCCCAGGGCGCCCGTGCGCTGCCGGACGGCGAGATCATCGCCGGCACGCCGATCCCGGCCATCGTGCCGTTGCCGGGCAAGGCCATGGCGCCGATGCCGGGCAAGGTCACCGTGGTGCCCAAGCTGTCCGAGACCCTGGTCGCCGGGCATGAAGATGACGATGAAGAGGAGGAGGGCGATGATCATCCGGATCAACCGCCCATCCCGCGCGCCGTCGGTTCCCTGGCCCTGGTCGACCGCAGCGAGACCAATCGCAACGCCGACGGCAGCCTGAAGAACCCAGGCTATCCGTTCTGGATTGGCGGCATGGAAAGCAGCGTCGGCCAGCGCCCGCCGACCCCGCCGCTGGACATGCTCGACCCGGCCCTGGCCCGCCAGCTCAAGGACAGCGGCAAGGCGCTGTGGGCCAACCTCGACCCCAACCAAGTCGACGGCTGGGACGGCGGCCTGGGCCGGCACACCCTTGACGGTGTGTCTGCCGGTGGCGATGCCGTGACCACCACCACCAAGCTGGATTTCTCCAAGGTGGTGCACAAGGCCAAGCCGATCTACCTGCCCGAGGAGGGCACCGAGGTCGAGCAGGCTGCCATGCAGTTCCACGCCAAGGCCGAACATCCAAGCTTTGCCCTGATCCCCGGCGGCGCGCCGGTGGCCAAGGCCTTTCGCACCAACGGCGCCTTGCCCACGGCGGGCGCGCCGTTCTACGAGCCGTGCATGGACGACCGCGGCAAGCGCCTGACCCAGTCCTCGGGCGTCGGCGAGTTCTTCAGCGGTGAAAACCTCACCGGCATGAGTTTCCGCGGTTCGTCCACGTTCACCGCCGACCGCCCGCGCATCTACAAGGCGGCCAACATCCAGTTCGACGCGGTGTACAACAAGGTTGGCTACCACTTCCCGCAGGCGCGCATCCTCGCCCTGTGGGAAGACGCCTGGCCGGTGATCACCAAGCAGCGCCCGCCGGAGCCGCTGGTGATGCGCATGAACACCTTCGACTGCACCCAGTACGTGCATACCAACCTGATCCCGTCGTTCTATGAGATGGACGACTACCAGGTGCGCACGCCAACCGACGTGATCGGCCAGCATATCCACCTGCCCAAATGGGACCTGACTGCCGCCGACGGCTCTGCCAACGGCTGGAACTACGAGGACGGTATCCTCTCGCCCGGCAGCGTGGTCGAGCGTGTGCATGCCATCCGCAGCTTCAACAACTGCACCGAGGGCGACACCCGCGACGGCACCGCCGCCTGCCCGAAAGCCAAGCAGCATCCGTATTTCGGGCGCTTTGGCCGGGCCGATTGGCTCGGCGCGCGCAGCGCCATGCAACGCTGGTTCGCCGACCCGCTGGTGAACGTGTACAACGTCGATCGTGGCCTGGGCACCATCTTCACCCATGACCACCTCGGCCCATCGACCCACCAACAGCTGGGGCTGTATGCAACCGTGCTGGCCGAGCCCGCCGGTTCCACCTGGTACCACGCCGAGACCGGCGAGCAGCTGTACAACCCGGCCACCCGCCAGGACGGCGGCCCGACTTCGTGGCAGGCGGTCATCCAGACCGGTGACCACGACGGCGATGGTAAAAACGACAGCTATCGCGAGTTCTTCCTTGAGTACAGCGACTTCCAGCACGCCTACGAGGCGGGTGTATATGTCGGCGCAGGGCCTAACGGCGTACCTGATGGCCAGGCGTACCCGCCGACCGCCGACAGTTTCCGCTATGCCATCAATCCGCCGGTGCGGGGCAAGGCGTCCACCCTGCTGGAGGCCATTGTCGAGGAACGCGGTGGCATCAACCCCGGCTGTCCGAGCAGGCCATGCCCGCAGGCGATTTCGGTGGATGATCCTGGGATGTTCGTCGTCAACTACCGCAACGAGCCCCTGGCGCTGCGGGTGTTCGATCCTGACAAGGTCGGTCCCGACGGCAAGCGCGGCATGCAGGCCGACGGCCTAGGTGGCGACCTGGGCTACGCCTTGCAGACCCGTACCGACCGTGCCATTCCGGCGATGAACCTGGCACCGTCGGCGATTACCCAGGCGGTGGGTCCCACCGGCGGCACCACGCTGTTCCCACCGCACATCAACAAGGCCGGCAGCGAGCCGGGCGACCCGTTCACACCCATGCTGCGTACCTATTCAGGCGACAACGTGCGCCTGCGCATGCATGCCGGTGGACATGAAGAGGAGCACAACGTCACCCTGCACGGGGTCAAGTGGCTGCAGAACGGCTCGGGCTTCGGCAACAGTTCCAATTCGGGATGGAAGTCGTCGCAGATGATCGGCATCTCCGAACAATTGGGCTTCATGGCACCGGTATCGATGATCTCCAGCTCCGCCGCCACCAACGGCGACTACCTGTATTCGCTGGACGCGGCACTTGAGGGCTATTGGAACGGCATCTGGGGCATCATGCGCAACTACACCGCTCAGCGTGCCGACCTGTTCCCGCTGCCCAACAACCCGCAGCCGGTAGCCATGCGCAACACCGTGAACTTCGACGGCATCTGCCCGAAAACCACGGCCAACGCCAATGGCATCGGCACACGGCCAACGGTCAAACGGAGCTATGAAGTGGTCGCGGCGCTGGCCAACGATATCCTCGAGAACCGTAACAGCGTGACCATCAGCGACCCGAACGGCGTCGGCCAGCATGTCGGCGGCCCGCTCAAGGCCAATGGTGGCACGCTGGTGTTCAACAGTCGGCGCACCAGCATCCCGCTGGTGAGCGGGGTCGACCCGGAGGATGGCGAGACCTTCACCATCGGGGGCCATGGCGCGCCGCTGCACGACCCGACCGCGATCCTCTATGTGCGCAAGGCCGATCTCGACCCAAGCAGCGGCAAGCTCAAGGCAGGCGTGCCGGTGGAGCCATTGATCCTGCGCGCCAACGCCGGCGATTGCATCAGCGTCACCCTGGAAAACCGCCTGCCGCTGGTGATGCCCGACCTGCCCAGCACTGCGGTGATGCACAACGTGGTCAAACGCGATCGCTTCGCCAGTGAAGGCGCCACGGCCTTCGCCAACAACCTGATGCGCCCGTCCAGTCATGTTGGCCTGCACGCGCAGTTGCTGGCGTACGACATCACCAAGTCGGACGGCGTCAACGTCGGGCTCAACCCGGTGCAGTCCGTGCCGCCGCGCACCGGCGGCAGCGGCGCGTATCCGACCAAGGTGTACCAGTACTACGCCGGGCATCTGGAGCGCGAGGGCAAGCCGACCCTGCAACTGGGTCGTACAGTGGACAACATCAACACAACCGCCATCGAGTTCGGCGGCCTCAACCTGACCCCGGCCGATGTCATCAAGCAGCCGCAGAAGGGCCTGGTGGGCGCCATGAGCATCTTGCCGCAGAGTGCCACCTGGACCGAGGACACCGCCAGCCGTGCCCAGGCCACGGTGAAGGTCAGTGGTCAGGCGGACTACCGTGACTTCGTCACCGTGTGGCAGCGGGCGCTGAACATGCGCTGGGCCGACGGCGCGCCGGTGGCGGGTATCAATACCGAGGGCAACGGTGCGGCGGGCGATCCGCAGGACAACGGCAACATGGCGGTCAACTACAAGACCGAGCCGCTGTGGCTGCGTTTCGGCATGGCCCCGGACTCGCCGTTCGGCCATGCCGACGGCTTGGGTTTCGCCGACATCCCCAACGCGCACATGGCCTACAGCAATGCCCTGGTCGGCGGTGATCCGCAGACACCTGTGCTGTACGCCAAGCCTGGGCAACCGGTGCGCAACCACATCGTCATGCCCAGTGGCGGCAGCCGCGGCATGACCTATCAGTTGGACGGGCACCTGTGGCCGTTGCACAACTACCAGGCCGAGAAGAGCGATGTGGACGGCTACCCCATGGGGATGCCAGGCATCGGCTCGGTGCGGTTCGGCTACAACCCTATGGCCATGTACATCGGTGCGCAGGAGAGCGTGTTGCCGGCGGCGCACTTCAGCTTCATGTTGCCCAGCGCCGGTGGGTCCAATGCGGTTCCGGGAGACTATCTGTTCCGAGATTATGCCGCGTACGGAAATACCTCGGGGTTGTGGGGCATCCTGCGGGTGACCAACGAGGCGCCGCCGGCCACGGCGCCGGCGCAGTAAAAGGGGGCTGATAGCCTGGCTTGGGAGTGGGGGAGGCCACCAGCTCTCTGGCGACAAGGATGCAGCGCCTATGAGATCAAGCGCCGCCCGCACGGCGCGTTGCCAGCTTGCCGGCGACGCGCCATGCGGGCGGCGCTCGATTTCATAGGCGCTACAAGGCGTTCGTCTTACACGCATCGCGCATTGAGCCTGAAGGGGGGCGCAAAGCGCCCCCGTGTTTGGGGCAGCCTCCCCAATACTCTCCGCTTGTTTCTCCAAAACCCTGATTTAAAACAATTTTACTGATGGCATAGCGCTTGCTTCCACCCTCCACAGAACCCTTGAGCCCCGTGGAGGTGCAGCATGGTCATCCCGCTCGAAGGCGCTGCCCCGTGCGCGCCCATACACGCCAACGGAGTACGGACATGAACCGCAAGCTACGCCCAGCCTACCTGGGCCTGCTGCTGGGCACCGCGCTGATCGGCCTCGGCGTGGCCTACGAAAAGCTCTGGTGCGACCCCCGCGAACTGCTGCAGGAGGCCGCCGATCCCCAGGCCCTGCACACCCTCAGCCGCGACGGCGTGACCGTGGAGTTCGAGGCGCGCCCCTTAAGCGGCGGCGAACTGCGCGAGGGCGACTTTGCCAATATCCGTTTCAAGGTCAGCGACCAGAGCAGTGGCCAGCCGCTGTCGGGCATGGCTCCCGGCGCCTGGCTCGACCCCGCGCAGTCGGCACCGGTGGGCGACCGCGACAGCAGCTGCAAGGCGCGGGTGGCGCTGTTCCTCAAGAGCAGCATCGGCGCGCGTCCTTTGCTCGATCTGAACAGCTACTTCCTGCTGGTGCTGAACAAGGACGCCAGCCTTACCGTGATCGACCCGACCGTGTCGGTAGGCGGGGTCACCAGCACCCTGGCGCGCATCGACCTGCCGGGACGGCCCATGGACTGGGTGGCCACGGGCGATGACAAGCAGGTGTTCGTGTCCATGCCCGAACGCAACCAGGTGGCGCTGATCGACTCCGAGACCTTCACCCGCGTGGCCACCCTGGAGGCCGGCGAGCAGCCGCTGCGGGTGGCGCTGCAACCCGACCAGCGCCTGCTGTGGGTGGGCAACAACAGTCAGGACCCGGCCAAGGGCGGGGTGACGGTGATCGACGTCCCCAGCCGGACCATGCTCAAGTCGTTTGTCACCGGCTCTGGCCACCACGAGATCGCCTTCAGCGCCGATTCGCGCTTCGCCTTCGTCAGCAATCGCGATGGCGGCACCCTGAGTGTCATCGACACCGCGCAGATGCGTCTGGTGAAGACGCTTGAGGTCGGTCCGCATCCGCTATCGGTGGCTTACTCGCCCTTGTCACAGGCGGTGTACGTGGTCGATGGCCAGGAGGGCACGGTGCGGGTGATCGACGCGCGCAGCCTCAGCCTGCGCCACACGGTCCAGGCCGAGCGGGGCCTGGGGCCGATGCGTTTCAGCCACGATGGCCGCTACGGCGTGGTGCTAAACACCCTGGAGAACCAGGCGCTGGTGATCGACGCCAGCACCGACCAACTGATCCACCGCATCCCGGTGGCCGCCGAGCCCTACCAGCTGACCTTTACCAAGGCCTACGCCTACGTGCGCGGCCTAGCCTCGCCGAAGGTGAGCATGATCAACCTGGCAAGCCTGGGGCAGGGGCGCACGCCGATCGTCCAGGGCTTCGAGGCCGGCCCGGCGGCGCCGCGCCAGGCCGGTGATCTGCCGCTGGCTCAGGGCGTGAGCAGCTCCCGCGACGACAACTCGGTGTTCGTGGTCAACCCGGTGGACAACACCACCTACTTCTACGCCGAGGGCATGAACGCGCCGATGTCGGGCTACAACAACCGCGGCCACCAGGCCCGCGCCGCGTTGGTCATCGACCGTAGCCTGCGCGAGGTGGCCCCGGGGGTATATGGCTCGACGGTCAAGCTGCCGGCGGCCGGCACCTTCGACGTGGCGTTCCTGCTCAACCAGCCGCAGATCATCCACTGCTTCAGCACCGAGGTCGCGGCGCTGCCGCAGTCGAGCCTGCGCAAGCGGGCCCATGCCGAATTCATCGGCACCGCCCGGCCGTTGCGCCAGCACGCGCCCTACATGGCCCAAGTGCGCATCCTCGGTGAGGACGGCAAGCCGCGCCAGGGGCTTGAAGACCTGAGCCTGCGCTACTTCCTGGCGCCTTCGTCGCTGCCGCGCAATGTAGCGCTGGTCGAGGTGGGCGAGGGGCTCTATCAGGCGCCGCTGGAACTGGCCACGGCTGGCGCCTGGTACC
>NZ_NIBE01000117.1:13203-14558 GCF_002205115.1 Pseudomonas sp. DrBHI1 | reverse complement strand
TGCCAGCCAGGTTGGCAATGACCTGGTGCTGAAGTTCGGGGGGGATAGCGTGACGCTGGTGGGGATCTCGGCCCAGGGGGTGGGGGATGGGCAGATTGTGATTGCCTGAGGGGTAGGGCGTAACCCTGTAGGAGCGGCCTTGCCGACGCCTCGGCAAGGCCGCTCCTAAAAGAGCAGGCCAACGTGATGGCTCAGGCCATCTCGCGCGAGTCGCGAACCATGTCCACGTGCGGAATGCCAGCCTCGAGGAACTCCTCGCTGACCACGCGGAACCCCAGGCGCTCATAGAATGGCGTGGCGTGCACCTGGGCGCTGAGCATCTGCTGCTTGAGGTCGCGGTTCTGCGCCTCGACGATCACCGCGCGCATCAGCGCGTCGCCCACATGCAGGCCGCGCCAGTCCTTGAGCACCGAGACCCGGCCGATGGTGCCGTCGGGCAGCAGGCGGGCGGTACCGATCGGGTAGTCGCCCTCCATGGCCAGGAAGTGCACGGCGGTCGGGTCTTCTGCGTCGAATTCCAGCTCCGGCGGCACGTGCTGCTCGGCGACGAACACGGCGCTGCGGATACGGTGGATGTCGGCGTTGTCCTTGTGCCAGTCGGCCAGTCGAACACTGATCTTATTCATCGGCGAATCCCAGGCTGCCTTGCATGACCAGTTGTTGTACCAGCATCAGGCCGTCTTCGTCTTCCAGCCACTGCCCAAGGTTCTCGCTGTGCAGGGCATCGGCGGAGCAGATCAGCTTCAGCAGCTCGCGCAGTTTGCCCGGCAGCGGGCAGCTGCGACCGCTGGCGAACAGCAACAGGTCGTCGCCGAACTCCGACCAGGCCAGGCGTGCGCTCGGGTTGCGGATCAGGATGGCGCCCTGGCCGAGGTAGTCGAGCAGCTCCTGCTCGCTCAGCTCTTCACCCACCACCTGCTCGGGATAACGCGGCTCGGTCATGAACTGGCCGAACCAGGTCAGCAGCAGGTCCTTGTCGGCCATGTGCTTGTCGATCAGCGCCTTGAGGCGGTCGAGGGCGTCGTGCTGGATCTGGTGCGGGTCGCTGACCGGCTGGGCGTCGGCGTCGCTGTAGCGCTCTTCCTCCGGCAGGAACTGGCCGAGGAAGTCGGTGAAGTGGGTCAGCACTTCGGCGGCGCTCGGGGCGCGGAAGCCCACCGAGTAGGTCAGGCACTCGCTCTCGGCAACGCCGTAGTGGGCCAGGCGCGGCGGCAGGTAGAGCATGTCACCCGGCTCCAGGGTCCACTCTTCGCTCTGCTCGAAGTCGGCCAGGATGCGCAGGTCGGCGTGGTCGATCAGCGCGCTGTCGCTGTTGCACATCTGTCCGACTTTCCAGTTGCGCGTGCCGTCGCCCT
>NZ_NIBE01000117.1:7065-13168 GCF_002205115.1 Pseudomonas sp. DrBHI1 | reverse complement strand
CTTCCGGCACGAACTGGTCAACCGCCTGCACCAGCAGGGTCCAGTCGCGCTCGGGCAGGTCGGCGAAGGCGTCCTCGGCGAACGGGCCGCGACGTAGCTCCCACGGGCGCTCGCCGTGTTCGAGTACCAGGCGCGACTCGACTTCTTCTTCCAGAGCCAGGCCGGCCAGCTCGTCGGCGTCGATGGGGCTGACGAAGTCGGGGAAGGCCTGACGCACCAGCAGCGGCTTTTTCTGCCAGTAGTCGCGCAGGAATTCACGGGCCGTGAGGCCGCCCAACAGTTGCAGTGGAGTATCAGAATTCATGTTCAACCTATTGAAAAAACTTAGTTTTCGTACGGGAATAAAAACGCCCGGCCAGGCCGGGCGTTGTACGCGACGCTCAGCTTAGATGCGTTTGGCCTGGGCCACGGCGTTGCCGATGTAGGTCGCCGGGGTCAGTTGCTTGAGCTCGGCCTTGGCTTCGGCCGGCATGTCCAGGCCGTCGATGAAGGTCAGCAGCGCTTCAGGGGTGATGCCCTTGCCACGGGTCAGCTCCTTGAGCTTCTCGTAGGGGTTCTCGATGTTGAAGCGGCGCATCACGGTCTGGATCGGCTCGGCCAGGACTTCCCAGCAGGCGTCCAGGTCGGCGGCGATGCGGGCGGCGTTGACTTCCAGCTTGCCGATGCCTTTCAGGCTGGCTTCGTAGGCGATGACGCTGTGGGCGAAGCCCACGCCCAGGTTGCGCAGCACGGTGGAGTCGGTCAGGTCGCGCTGCCAGCGCGAGATCGGCAGCTTGCTGGCCAGGTGCTGGAACAGTGCATTGGCGATGCCCAGGTTGCCTTCGGAGTTCTCGAAGTCGATCGGGTTGACCTTGTGCGGCATGGTCGAGGAGCCGATTTCGCCGGCGACGGTCTTCTGCTTGAAGTAGCCCAGCGAGATGTAGCCCCAGACGTCGCGGTCGAAGTCGATGAGGATGGTGTTGAAGCGGGCGATGGCGTCGAACAGCTCGGCGATGTAGTCGTGCGGCTCGATCTGGGTGGTGTAGGGGTTGAACACCAGGCCCAGCTCGTCCTCGATGAAGGCGCGGGCGTTGGCTTCCCAGTCGATCTGCGAGTAGGCCGACAGGTGGGCGTTGTAGTTGCCTACGGCGCCGTTGATCTTGCCCAGCAGCGGCACGGCTGCCACCTGGGCGATCTGGCGCTCCAGGCGGTAGACGACGTTGGCCAGCTCTTTACCCAGGGTGGTCGGCGAGGCCGGCTGGCCGTGGGTGCGCGACAGCATCGGCACGTCGGCGTGGGCGTGGGCCAGGGCACGGATGGATTCGGCGATCTGGCGCATCAGCGGCAGCAGCACGTCGTCACGGCCGGCGCGCAGCATCAGGGCGTGGGACAGGTTATTGATGTCCTCGCTGGTGCAGGCGAAGTGGATGAACTCGCTGACTTTGGCCAGCTCAGGCAGTTGAGCCGCTTGCTCCTTGAGCAGGTACTCGATGGCCTTGACGTCGTGGTTGGTGGTGCGCTCGATTTCCTTGACGCGTTCGGCGTGCTCAAGTTTGAAATCGGTGGCCAGGCTGTCCAGCACGGCGTTGGCTTCGGCGGAGAACGCCGGCACTTCGCCGATCTGCGGGTGGGCGGCCAGGCGCTGCAGCCAACGTACTTCGACCAAGGCGCGGAAACGGATCAGGCCGAATTCGCTGAAGATGGGGCGCAAGGCCTGGGTTTTGCCGGCATAACGGCCGTCTACAGGGGAAACCGCAGTGAGCGAGGAGAGCTGCATGGGGTGTTCTCGGACAGTCAGGCTTTTGGAAGGGCGCATATCATACATGAAAAACGCGCCCGAGTCGGGTGGCTGACCAAAGGTCGGGCCTATCAAAACTGTTGCGATCCCCTGTAGGAGCGGCCTTGTGTCGCGAAAGGGCTGCGCAGCAGCCCCGGCAATCTTGAGTCAGGCTCGAGATCCTGGGGCCGCGCTGCGGCCCTTTCGCGACACAAGGCCGCTCCTACAGGTTCTGCGTCAATCGTTGGTACGCATCATCCCGTACAGTTCATTGAGCAACTTGCGCCGGCTGAACACCAGCTGCCAGCGGTGTCCGCCCAGCTGGCGCCACAGGCGCGCCGCGCGGATGCCGGCCAGCAGCAGGGCGCGGATCTTCGAGGCGTTGCTGGCCTGCTGCAGGAAACGCATGTCGCCGTGCACCTGGATGCGCTGGCGCAGGGTGCTCAGGGTGTCCTGGTACAAGGCTCCACTGGAAGCAATGACGTTTTCGTGAACCAGGCCGAAATGCTCGGCCTGGGACTGGATCTGCGGCAGGCGGTTGCCGATGGTGTCGAGCATGTCGCCACGCTTGTTCAACTGGCGCTCAAGGCCCAGCATCGACAGGGCGTAGCGCAGCGGCTCGCGCTGCAGGCTGCTGGGGTCGCGCTCCAGGGCGCCGACCAGCGCGCGGTAGCCGTCGCGCAGGTTGAGGTCGTCGCCGCCGAACACCTCCAGGGTATCCTTCGGGTCGCGCACCAGCAGGCTGCCGAGCATGCAACCGATGTTGGCTTCGCTGGCCTGGCCGGTGCGGGCGATGCGGTCGACCAGCACCGCGGCCTGGAACACACCACCCAGGGCGACCAACTGCTCCTGAAGGTTGTTCATCGGCGCGGGCTCCACGGCTCGGCGATCTCGATCACGCCGCCGCCCAGGCACACCTCGCCGTCATAGAACACCACCGACTGGCCCGGGGTGACGGCGCGCTGCGGCTCGTCGAACACGGCGCGGTAGCCGCTCTCGGTGCGTTCCAGGGTGCACTGCTGGTCGCCCTGGCGGTAGCGCACCTTGGCGGTCAGGCGGCGCGGGCTAGACAGGTCGATCGGGTTGACCCAGAAAATTTCCGAGGCCAGCAGGGCGCGGGAGAACAGCCACGGGTGCTCGTTGCCCTGGCCGACCACCAGCACATTGCGCGCGAGGTCTTTTTCCAGCACGTACCACGGCTCGTCGCCGGCGTCCTTCAGGCCGCCGATACCCAGGCCCTGGCGCTGGCCGATGGTGTGGTACATCAGGCCATGGTGCTGGCCGATCACTTCACCCTCGGTGGTCTGGATCTCGCCGGGCTGGGCCGGCAGGTACTGCTTGAGAAAATCGCTGAAGCGGCGCTCGCCGATGAAGCAGATGCCGGTGGAGTCCTTCTTCTTGGCGGTGGCCAGGCCGTGTTTTTCGGCGATGGCGCGTACCTCGGGCTTTTCCAGCTCGCCGACCGGGAACAGGGTGCGGGCGATTTCCTTGCCGCCGACGGCATGCAGGAAATAGCTCTGGTCCTTGTTCGGGTCCAGGCCCTTGAGCAGCTCGGTCAGCGCGCCAGTGTCGCGGCGGCGCACGTAGTGGCCAGTGGCGATCAGGTCGGCGCCCAGGGACAGGGCGTAGTCGAGGAACGCCTTGAACTTGATCTCGCGGTTGCAGAGGATGTCCGGGTTGGGCGTACGGCCGGCCTTGTACTCCTCGAGGAAGTGCTCGAACACGTTGTCCCAGTATTCGGCGGCGAAGTTGGCAGTGTGCAGCTTGATGCCGATGCGGTCGCACACGGCCTGGGCGTCGGCCAGGTCTTCGCGGGCGGTGCAGTATTCGGTGCCGTCGTCTTCTTCCCAGTTCTTCATGAACAGACCTTCCACCTGGTAGCCCTGCTCGATGAGCAGAAGGGCGGAGACGGAAGAGTCCACGCCGCCGGACATGCCGACGATGACGCGGGTCTTGGCGGGGTCTTTGAGTGCTGGGCTGGTCATGGCTACCGGTGTGTATCAGAGGGGAAAAACGCCGATTCTATCAAACCCGTGGGCTGGCGTCAGTCGCGCAGCAGGTCGAGGCTGTGCAGCGGGCCTTTGAGATAGTCGTCGAGGCAGCGCGGTACCAGCTCGCTACGCCAGCGTGACGGCTCGGCCAGCAGTTCGTCGCGGGTCAGCCACACGGCACGGACGATGTCGCTGTCCAGCGCCAGGTCGGCATGATGGTGCACGGGGCGGGCGGCGAAGCAGATGCGCTGGTAGGTGACGCCGTTGCTCGGGGCGGTATAGAGGTAGATGCCGACCACGCCGGTGAGTTCGACTTCCCAGGCGGTTTCCTCGAGGGTTTCGCGCAGGGCGGCCTGGGCGATGGTTTCGTTGGCTTCGAGGTGGCCGGCGGGTTGGTTGAATACGTGCTGGCCGGCCTTGAACTCCTCGACGAAGAGGAATTTGCCGTCGTGCTCGACGATGGTGGCGACGGTGATGTGGGGTTGCCAGGTCATGCAGTGGGCTCCATGGCGGGGGCGTGGGAGCGGGCTTGCCCCGCGATTGCGCCCATACAGGTTCAGCGCAATCGCGGGGCAAGCCCGCTCCCACGGGAGATTTCACAAACTTCAAAAAGCACAAACCCCGGTGCGTGGCCGGGGTCTGTGCTGTTACGTCAAGCGAACCTTACAGGGCGGCGATGGCGCTGTTCAGGGTCTGGCTTGGGCGCATCACCTTGGCGGTCAGCTCGGCATCCGGGGCGTAGTAGCCACCGATGTCGGCCGGCTTGCCCTGGACGGCGTTGAGCTCGGCGACGATGGTCGCCTCGTTCTCGCTCAGGGTCTTGGCCAGCGGGGCGAAGCGCGCCTGCAGGGCGGTGTCGTCGGTCTGGGCGGCCAGTGCCTCTGCCCAGTACAGGGTCAGGTAGAAGTGGCTGCCACGGTTGTCGATACCGCCGACCTTGCGCGAAGGCGACTTGTTGGTGTCGAGGAACTTGCCGGTAGCCTGGTCCAGGGTGTTGGCCAGGACCTTGGCGCGCGGGTTGTCGTAGGTGTTGCCCAGGTGCTCCAGGGAGGCGGCCAGGGCCAGGAACTCACCCAGCGAGTCCCAGCGCAGGAAGTTCTCTTCAACCAGCTGCTGCACGTGCTTCGGTGCCGAACCACCGGCGCCGGTCTCGAACAGGCCACCGCCGTTCATCAGCGGAACGATCGACAGCATCTTGGCGCTGGTGCCCAGTTCCATGATCGGGAACAGGTCGGTCAGGTAGTCACGCAGCACGTTGCCGGTCACCGAGATGGTGTCCTTGCCTTCGCGGATGCGGGCCAGGGAGAACTTGATGGCGTCGACCGGGGCCAGGATGCGGATGTCCAGGCCGGAGGTGTCGTGATCCTTCAGGTACTGCTGCACCTTCTCGATCATCACGCCGTCGTGGGCGCGGGCCGGGTCCAGCCAGAACACCGCCGGGGTGTTGCTCAGGCGGGCGCGGTTGACGGCCAGCTTGACCCAGTCCTGGATCGGCGCGTCCTTGGTCTGGCACATACGGAAGATGTCACCGGCTTCGACGTCCTGCTCCAGCACGACCTTGCCCTTGCCATCGACCACGCGCACGACGCCGTCGGCCTTGATCTGGAAGGTCTTGTCGTGGGAGCCGTACTCTTCGGCTTTTTGCGCCATCAGGCCGACGTTCGGCACGCTGCCCATGGTGGTCGGGTCGAAGGCGCCGTTGGCCTTGCAGTCTTCGATGGTGGCCTGGTAGATGCCGGCGTAGCAGCGGTCAGGGATGATCGCCTTGGCGTCCTGCAGTTCGCCGGCGGTGTTCCACATCTTGCCCGAGTCGCGGATCATCGCAGGCATCGAGGCGTCGACGATGACGTCGCTCGGTACGTGCAGGTTGGTGATGCCCTTGTCCGAGTTGACCATGGCCAGGGCCGGGCGAACGGCGTACAGGGCCTGGATGTCGGCTTCGATCTCGGCTTGCTTCTCGGCAGGCAGATCCTTGATGCGGGCGTACAGGTCGCCGATGCCGTTGTTGGCGTTGAAGCCCACCTGGCTGAGTGCGGCTGCGTGCTTGGCCAGTACGTCGCCGTAGAACTCTTCGACGATCACGCCGAACATGATCGGGTCGGAGACCTTCATCATGGTGGCTTTCAGGTGCACCGACAGCAGCACGCCAGAGGTCTTGGCATCGGCGATCTGCTCGGCGATGAAGGCTTTCAGGGCCTTGCGGCTCAGGGTGGCGCAGTCGATGACTTCGGCGGCCTTGACGGCGGTTTTTTCTTTCAGGACGGTGGTGGCGCCGTCCTTGCCGACCAGCTCGATGCGCAGGCTGTCGTCAGCCTCGATCAGCGCGGCTTTTTCGCTGCCGTAGAAGTCGCCCTGG
>NZ_NIBE01000117.1:0-7044 GCF_002205115.1 Pseudomonas sp. DrBHI1 | reverse complement strand
GGGCGCGGCGGTCGGAGTTGCCTTCGCGCAGGACCGGGTTCACGGCGCTGCCCTTGATGCGGTCATAGCGGGCGCGGGATTCTTTTTCCTCGGCGCTGGCCGGCTCGTCGGCGTAGTCGGGGATGTTGAAGCCCTTGGCTTGCAGCTCCTTGATCGCGGCCTTCAGCTGTGGAACCGACGCGGAGATGTTCGGCAGCTTGATGATGTTGGCTTCAGGGGTGGTGGCCAGCTGGCCCAGTTCCGCCAGGTGATCGCCTACCTGCTTCTCGGCACCCAGTTGCTCCGGGAAGGCGGCGAGGATACGGCCGGCCAGGGAGATGTCACGGGTTTCGACAGCGATATCGGCCGAAGCGGTGAAGGCCTCGACGATCGGCAGCAGCGAGTAGGTGGCGAGGGCGGGGGCTTCGTCGGTGAAGGTGTAGATGATCTTGGAACGGGTGGGCATGCGGGTTAACTCTCTATGTGCTGAGCGTACTCGAGTCTCGAGGTGCGCAGGGTAGGCGCTTCGCCCTGGCGACGCCATGAGCGGAAAGTCGAGAGGCTGCGAGCGGTGATGGTGGATGCATCAGTCGAGCGTCAAGTGCTGGGCCGCGGTAACAACCCAGGCTTTGCGGTCATTCATGACCAAGGGCGAGCCGCATTTTCCTAGGGTTCGCCCCGATGACCCTATGGTCGCGCCGGAGTATATCAAACCCTTTGGGCTATTCAGCAAGGTGAACTGGTATCAGCGCATTTATAAGACCAAAGACGTAGGAGCAATGTGGCGTGTTGCCGCAGGCTGCCAGGGGGATTTTCCGATCCTTTTTCGACTGTCGTGGCAGCGAGCTTGCAGGTCGGCAGATGTGGTTTAGGCTCAGTGGATCGCACGATTTCCAATCACACCAGGAAAAGCGGAGTAGTGCAGCATGGGATACCAGAAAATCAAGGTTCCGTCTGATGGTGCCAAGATCACTGTCAATGCAGACCATTCGCTCAACGTTCCCGATAACCCCATCATTCCCTACATCGAAGGTGACGGCATTGGCGTGGACGTGTCGCCGGTGATGATCAAGGTGGTCGACGCCGCCGTGCAGAAAGCCTACGGCGGCAAGCGCAAGATCGCCTGGATGGAGGTGTACGCCGGCGAGAAGGCCACCCAGGTCTACGACCAGGATACCTGGCTGCCCCAGGAAACCCTGGACGCGGTGCGCGACTACGTGGTGTCGATCAAGGGGCCGCTGACCACCCCGGTTGGCGGCGGCATCCGCTCGCTCAACGTGGCCCTGCGCCAGCAGCTGGACCTCTATGTGTGCCTGCGCCCGGTGGTCTGGTTCCAGGGCGTGCCGAGCCCGGTGAAAAAGCCGGGTGACGTCGACATGGTGATCTTCCGCGAGAATTCCGAGGACATCTATGCCGGCATCGAGTGGAAGGCCGGTTCGCCCGAGGCGAACAAGGTGATCAAGTTCCTCAAGGAAGAAATGGGCGTCACCAAGATCCGCTTCGACCAGGACTGCGGTATTGGCGTCAAGCCAGTCTCGAAGGAGGGCACCAAGCGCCTGGTGCGCAAGGCCCTGCAGTATGTGGTGGACAACGACCGCAAGTCGCTGACCCTGGTGCACAAGGGCAACATCATGAAGTTCACCGAAGGGGCCTTCAAGGACTGGGGCTACGAGGTGGCACGCGACGAGTTCGGCGCCGAGCTGCTCGATGGCGGCCCGTGGATGAAGTTCAGGAATCCGAAGACAGGCCGCGAGGTGATCGTCAAGGATGCCATCGCCGACGCCATGCTCCAGCAGATCCTGCTGCGTCCGGCCGAGTACGATGTGATTGCCACCCTCAACCTCAACGGCGACTACCTGTCCGATGCCCTGGCGGCGGAAGTGGGTGGTATCGGCATCGCGCCAGGCGCCAACCTGTCGGATACCGTGGCCATGTTCGAGGCCACACACGGCACCGCGCCGAAGTACGCCGGCAAGGACCAGGTCAACCCGGGCTCGGTGATCCTCTCGGCGGAAATGATGCTGCGGCACATGGGCTGGACCGAGGCGGCCGACCTGATCATCAAGGGCACCAATGGCGCCATTGCGGCCAAGACCGTGACCTATGACTTCGAGCGCCTGATGGACGGCGCGACACTGGTCGGTAGTTCGGGCTTTGGCGAGGCGCTGATCAAGCACATGTAAGCGGGGCAAAAAAACCGGTCGCCTCTTTATATTAAAGGGGCGACCGGCTTTTTCGTTTACCGGCAGACAGGTTGGGAATCAGACTTCGACGGTATTGTTTGGGTTCGTCGCGCTGGCCTGGACGTTGCTGGTGGCGCTTCTGATGTCGGTCGCGTGCAGCCCTTTGGGGCCCTGGATGATCTCGAAGTTCACGGCCTGGCCGGCTTTCAGCGTCTTGTAACCGTCCATCTGGATCGCTGAATAGTGGGCGAACAGATCATCGGTCTTGCCATCCTCGTTGATGAATCCGTAGCCCTTGGCATTGTTGAACCACTTGACTTTACCGCTTGCCATCCCTATGTCCCTCTGCAAAGGACTCCATCACTGGAGTATCATCCACTTCATCCGCATACGAACCTTGCGAGAAAATCTGGTTGACTGCGCGGATCTTTATCGACCACGGTGGGTTCTTATTGGTTGTAACACCGTTTTGCCGATAGTCAAGGTCAGCCGGCGCCTGCGCCGGGAGCGGCCTGCGCGGTCAACCCACAACCTTAACCTGTCGATCATGATGAAATTCTTTCCATGCATGTACCCAGTGAGATTCGACTAACATTCAATCAGGATCGCCCCCAGTCGCATGAGGACGGGCATGAGGACGATGGCGCGGGCCTTGCCGTCCAGGAGGCCAAGCCGATCCTGCAGGCGCCGCCGATGTACAAGGTGGTTTTGTTCAACGATGACTACACGCCGATGGATTTCGTCGTCGAAGTGCTCGAGACGTTCTTCAATCTGAACCGCGAGCTGGCAACGAAGATCATGCTGACCGTCCATACCGAAGGGCGGGCAGTATGCGGATTGTTTACCCGTGACATCGCCGAGACAAAGGCCATGCAGGTCAACCAATACGCCAGGGAAAGCCAGCATCCGCTACTCTGTGAAATCGAGAAGGACGGTTAATCGCCGACCACTTGGGTATGAGGTGAAGCTATGTTAAACCGCGAGCTCGAAGTCACCCTCAATCTGGCCTTCAAGGAGGCCCGTTCGAAGCGTCATGAGTTCATGACCGTCGAACACCTGCTGCTGGCACTCCTTGACAATGAGGCTGCCGCGACCGTTCTGCGCGCCTGTGGCGCCAATCTCGACAAACTCAAGCACGACCTGCAGGAGTTCATCGATTCGACCACCCCGCTGATCCCTGTGCATGACGAGGACCGCGAGACGCAACCGACCCTGGGCTTCCAGCGTGTGCTGCAGCGTGCCGTGTTCCACGTGCAGAGCTCCGGCAAGCGCGAAGTGACCGGCGCCAATGTGCTGGTGGCGATCTTCAGCGAACAGGAAAGCCAGGCAGTGTTCCTGCTCAAGCAGCAGAGCGTGGCGCGCATCGACGTTGTCAACTACATCGCCCACGGCATCAGCAAGGTGCCGGGCCACGGTTCGCACAACGAAAGCGAGCAGGACATGCAGGACGAGGAGGGCGGCGAAGCGTCGTCGTCCAGCAACCCGCTGGACGCCTATGCCAGCAACCTGAATGAACTGGCCCGGGCTGGGCGCATCGACCCGCTGGTCGGGCGCGAGCAGGAGGTCGAGCGCGTGGCGCAGATCCTCGCCCGCCGGCGCAAGAACAACCCGCTGCTGGTCGGCGAGGCCGGCGTGGGCAAGACCGCCATCGCCGAAGGCTTGGCCAAGCGCATCGTCGACGGGCAGGTGCCCGACCTGCTGGCGCAGAGCGTGGTCTACTCCCTCGATCTCGGCGCGCTGCTGGCCGGTACCAAGTACCGCGGCGACTTCGAGAAGCGCTTCAAGGCGCTGCTCGGCGAGCTGCGCAAGCGCCCGCAGGCGATCCTGTTCATCGACGAGATCCACACCATCATCGGCGCCGGTGCGGCCTCCGGTGGCGTGATGGATGCGTCCAACCTGCTCAAGCCGCTGCTGTCGTCCGGTGAGATCCGTTGCATCGGCTCGACCACCTTCCAGGAGTTCCGCGGCATCTTCGAGAAGGATCGCGCCCTGGCGCGGCGCTTCCAGAAAGTCGACGTCACCGAGCCGTCGGTGGAGGACACCGTGGGCATCCTGCGCGGGCTCAAGGGCCGCTTCGAGAGCCACCACAACATCGAGTACAGCGACGAGGCCCTGCGCGCCGCCGCCGAACTGGCCTCGCGCTACATCAACGACCGGCATATGCCCGACAAGGCCATCGACGTGATCGACGAGGCCGGCGCCTACCAGCGCCTGCAGCCGGAAGCCAATCGGGTCAAGCGCATCGACGTGCCGCAGGTCGAGGATATCGTCGCCAAGATCGCGCGGATTCCGCCGAAGCACGTCACCAGCTCCGACAAGGAGCTGCTGCGCAACCTCGAGCGTGACCTGAAACTGACCGTGTTCGGCCAGGATGCGGCGATCGACTCGCTGGCCACCGCCATCAAGCTGTCCCGTGCCGGCCTCAAGGCGCCGGACAAGCCAGTCGGCTCGTTCCTGTTCGCCGGCCCCACCGGCGTGGGCAAGACCGAGGCCGCCCGTCAGCTGGCCAAGGCCCTGGGCGTGGAACTGGTGCGCTTCGACATGTCCGAGTACATGGAGCGGCATACCGTGTCGCGCCTGATCGGTGCGCCGCCCGGCTATGTCGGGTTCGACCAGGGCGGTCTGCTGACCGAGGCCATCACCAAGCAACCGCACTGCGTGCTGCTGCTCGACGAGATCGAGAAGGCCCACCCGGAAGTCTTCAACCTGCTGCTGCAGGTAATGGATCACGGGACCCTGACCGACAACAACGGGCGCAAGGCGGACTTCCGCAACGTGATCCTGATCATGACCACCAACGCCGGCGCCGAAACCGCCGCGCGGGCCTCGATCGGCTTCACCCACCAGGACCACTCGTCCGACGCGATGGAGGTCATCCGCAAGAGCTTCACGCCGGAGTTCCGCAACCGCCTGGATACCATCATCCAGTTCGGCCGCCTGTCCCACGAGACGATCAAGAGCATCGTCGACAAGTTCCTCATCGAACTGCAGGCGCAGCTGGAAGACAAGCGTGTGCTGCTGGAGGTCACCGACGCCGCCCGCGGCTGGCTGGCGGCCTCGGGCTACGACGTGCAGATGGGCGCACGGCCGATGGCGCGGCTGATCCAGGACAAGATCAAGCGGCCGCTGGCCGAGGAGATCCTGTTTGGCGAGCTGGCCGAGCACGGTGGTGTGGTGCATATCGACCTGCGCGATGGCGAGCTGGTGTTCGATTACGAGACCACGGCTGAAGTCGCGTAAGGCTGGGGCTGCACAGCAGCCCCGTTTTATGGAAGCCCACAAAAAAGCCCGGCACATTGGCCGGGCTTTTTCATGGCTGGAGCTTAGCGCGCACGGTAGGTGATGCGGCCCTTGCTCAGGTCATACGGCGTCAGTTCGACGCGGACCTTGTCGCCAGTGAGAATACGGATGTAGTTCTTGCGCATTTTGCCAGAGATATGCGCGGTAACGACGTGCCCGTTTTCCAACTCCACGCGGAACATGGTGTTGGGCAGGGTGTCGACGACAGTGCCTTCCATTTCGAAGCTGTCTTCTTTCGACATGCAGTAAAGCCCTCGGTATCCAGTGATGGCCCGACGCACGACTGCACCGGGCAAAAAAAGTGGCGTGGATTATGCCCGAAATTTGTGTTTCAAGCCAATGCCTTTCAGTTGAGGGTGACCCAGCGCTGGTTGATCAGCAGTTCGATGGGGCGATACTGGGTTTTGTAATTCATTTTCTTGCAGTTCTTGATCCAGTAACCGAGGTACACCGCCTCGAGGTCCTGGCGCAGGGCCTCGGTGATCTGCCAGAGGATGGCATAGCGCCCCAGGCTGCGGCGCTCCTCGTCGGGCTCGTAGAAGGTGTACACCGCTGACAGCCCATTGGGCAGCAGGTCGCACACCGCCACGGCCAGCAGCCGGCCCTCCAGGCGGAACTCGTAGAACCAGCAGAACGGCAGGTCGCGGACCAGGAAGGTGGAGAACTGGTCGCGGCTGGGCGGGTACATGTCGCCGTCGGCGTGGCGCTGCTCGATATAGCGCCGGTACAGGTCGAAGTATTCTTCCTTGAAGGACGGGCGGGCGGCGGTAACGGTCAGGTCGGCGTTGCGCTTGAGGATTCGGCGCTGCTGGCGGTTGGGAATGAAGCGCGCCGCCGGGATGCGCGCCGGCACGCAGGCGTTGCATTGCTGGCAATGCGGGCGATAGAGGTGATCGCCGCTGCGGCGAAAGCCCATCTCCGACAGGTCGGCATAGACGTGCACGTCCATCGGCTGGCTCGGGTCGAGAAACAGCGTGGTCGCCTGCTCATCCGGCAGGTAGCTGCAGGAGTGGGGTTGAGTGGCATAGAACTTCAACCGCGCCAGCTCTGTCATGATCAACCCCTTAGGTGAGACGTTGTCTCTAAGTGTAAGCCAGCTCCGGGAACTCGCCTAGGCAACCCAGTTGGCGCTGCTGGGCTGATCCAGGTACCGCGCCAGGTGGTTGGCGAACTCGACTCGGCTGATGGCGCGGGCGCCCAGGCTGTGCAGGTGGTCGGTGGGCATCTGGCAGTCGATCAGCACGAAGCCGGCCTGCCTGAGGTGTTCGACCAAGGTCACGAAGCCCACCTTGGAGGCGTTGTCGGCGCGGCTGAACATCGATTCGCCGAAGAACAGCCGACCCATGGCCAGGCCGTAGAGGCCGCCGACCAGCTCGCCGTCGCGACGCACCTCCACCGAATGGGCGATGCCGCGGCGGTGCAGCTCGCAGTAGGCGGCGCGCATGTTGTCGGTGATCCAGGTGCCGTCGGCATAGTTCCGCGGCGCGGCGCAGGCGGCGATCACCGCCGCGAAATCGCTGTCGAAGCTCACCTGGTAGCGGCCCTGGCGGATCAGCTTGGCCAGCGAGCGCGAGACGTGCAG
>NZ_NIBE01000116.1:76983-128830 GCF_002205115.1 Pseudomonas sp. DrBHI1 | reverse complement strand
CCCGCCACCCCCCAGCACAGTTATCAACAGCACCAGCCACCCCACGTGATTGCCCAGGCCTGTGGATAAATCGATCACCCACTGGGTGAACGCCGGCAACGCCTTGTCGAAACTGGCAAACAGCCCCTGAAAGCGCGGCACCACCTCCAGCAGCAACAACGCCGCCACCCCGAGCCCGGTCAGCAGCAACAGCGCCGGATACAGCATCGCCTTGCGCACCTTCTGCCGCAGCGCCTTGCGTTTCTCCAACATCCCCGCCATCTGCTCCAGTTGCCGGTCCAGCGTGCCCGACTGCTCGCCCACCCGCACCAGGTTGCAGTACAGCGCATCGAACCACGCCGGATGCCGCTGCAACGCCTCCGCCAGCCCCAGCCCCGCCGCCACATCCTGCTTCAATCGCGCCAGCAACGCCGCCATGCCGCTGTCCACCGTGCTGCGCGCCATCACCTCGAACGCCTGCAACAACGGCACCCCCGCAGTCAGCAAGGTCGCCAGCTGCCGGCTGAACCCCGGCGCATCCGCCTTGCCCGCCCGCTGCGGCCACCGCCACTGCAACCCACCCGCCAACCTCACCCGCGTGGCTCGGATGCCCTGGCGTTGCAGCCAGGTCTGCACGAACGCCGGGCTGCGCCCCGGTTGCTGGCCGTGTTGACGAGCGCCGGAGGCATCGATGCCCTCCCAGGCGTAGAGGCGGGTAGACGGTGGCATGCGAAGGTCCTTTGCAGTGCGGCGACAAGCCCCGTAACAGCTTGCCGGGCCCGGGAGCGGGCGCGTTTCCATGACGCTCACTAGAGTAGTTCAGCGAAGATGACGCCCTGCCGTGCAGGGGTGACAAAAGGTGTCGGTTCAGGCCTACTGCGCGCCTGCCGGCCGGGGCGCCGAAAAGATGAACATGCGCCGACCGCGCCTCCATGTATTACGAAGGAAGACCGTTCATGAAAGGGCAACGAGGTATCACCCTGATCGAACTGATGATCGTCGTGGCGATCATCGGCATCCTGGCGACCATCGCCATCCCCATGTATACCAACCACCAGGCCCGGGCCAAAGCCGCGGCGGCGCTGCTGGAAATCTCCGCGCTGAAAACGCCGATGGACATCCGCCTGAACGAAGGTAAGGACGTGCCCGACGTCGCCAGCCTCGGCGGCCAGCCCGCCACCGCCCATTGCGCGATCACCGCCAGCGGCACGGCGGCCGACGGCTCCGCCAGCATCGCCTGCACCCTGGCCGATGCACCGGCCAATGTGCTGGGCAAGACCGTGACCCTGGCCCGCACCCAGGCGGGGTGGAGCTGCGTGACCACGGTGGAGGAAGACCTCGCGCCGAATGGCTGCAAGGCACCGTGAAAGTGAGGTGAAACAGGGGTTTGCGTAACGGACACGGCAATGGTACGTTGCGCAACACGCCGGTGTAGCTCAGTCGGTAGAGCAGCGCACTCGTAACGCGAAGGTCGCAGGTTCGATTCCTGTCTCCGGCACCAGAAATCAAGAAGGCTTGCAGCGATGCAGGCCTTTTTTGTGTCTTGGAAAAGGCGATAGGCCTAGGGCAAGGCGAGTCGCCCGCTGAAACAAATTACCGAGTACTGGTGGTTTGACCTATACAGGCAAATCTTCGAGGATGAGCACCGAGGACTGCAACCGCGCATGTTTGGGAATGGCTTGCCAGTAATTGGCCCCCCGAATCCGGCAGCAGTGAAGCTGGCGCTCACTGACGTAGGGACAGTCGATAGGCCCCACCATATGGCCGTTGATTTGACTGGGTTCTGACCTTAAGGTGAATCGCCCCTGGTTTCGTAGACACCTCCAAGCCTCATAATGAGGCCCAAATAGGAGGTGCCATGAGTCGTCAGCGTTACCCTGAAGAATTCAAGATCGAAGCGGTCAAGCAAGTGACCGAGAAAGGCAAACCTGTCGCCGATGTCGCTCAGCGCTTGGGCATGTCCGTGCACAGTCTTTACGCGTGGATCAAGGTCTACAGCAAGCCCCAAGAGCAGCGTCAGCACGACGATGATCAGCAGGCCGAACTGCGCAAGCTGCGCGCTGAACTCAAGCGGGTGACGGAAGAGCGAGACATCTTAAAGAAGGCCGCCGCGTACTTTGCCAAGGAGTGCGGCTGAAGTACGCCTTCATCAAGAAGCACTCGATCGATTACCCGGTGCGGCGTCTTTGTCAAACCCTCAAGGTGCATCCCAGCGGCTACTACGCTTGGCTGGCCGAGCCTCAATCTGCCCGAGCCAAAGAAGATCAACGCCTGCTTGGCTTGATCAAGCAGGCCTGGTTAGAAAGCGGAGGCGTGTATGGCTATCGCAAGATTCACGATGACCTTCGAGAGCTGGGAGAGATCTGTGGGCGAAATCGAGTCGGTCGCTTGATGCAGGCAGAGGGGCTGCGTTCGCAAACGGGCTATCGCCGTCGTCCTGGGTTTTATGGCGGAAAACCAACAGTGGCATCGCCCAACCATCTGGCCCGGCAGTTCAAGGTCAGTGAGCCGAATAAGGTCTGGGTGACCGATATCACCTACATCCGCACCTATGAAGGGTGGCTGTACCTGGCGGTAGTGTTGGATCTGTTCTCTCGCCAAGTCATTGGTTGGTCAATGAAGCCCAGGATGAGCAGCGACCTGGCCATCGACGCCATGCTGATGGCCGTGTGGCGACGCAAGCCACAGCAGCAAGTGATGATTCACTCAGACCAAGGCAGTCAGTTCAGTAGCTCAGATTGGCAAAGCTTCCTGAAGGCCAACAATGTGATCAGCAGCATGAGCCGACGGGGAAACTGCCACGACAATGCCGTAGCCGAGAGCTTTTTCCAGCTTTTGAAGCGGGAGCGAATCCGACGAAAGATCTACGCAACGCGTGACGAAGCCCGAAGTGATATTTTCGATTACATCGAGATGTTCTATAACCCCAAGCGTCGACACAGCAGTGCTATGCAGCTGTCTCCAGTAGAGTATGAGAAACGCTATTTTCTGAGCTTGGAGAGTGTCTAGGAAACCAGGGGCGATTCAGACTGAACGTTACAATCATTTGACACTGATTCCGAGGCCGAAGCTACAAGTCGGTGAGCTCATCCATCGTGTATCATGTTGACATGAGTGGGAGAAATACGCTATTAATTTAAGAGTTTATAAAACCCAGAAGAATTACTTAACACGACTAGCAAAAGGATCAAGGATGTCTGCTTTAAAAGTAAATCAGATTCGTGGAAAGCTCACCTCAATGTTTGAACAGCACCTAGATCTAAGTGATGTCAGCGAAAAAGATACAGATCGCGACAATAAAGTACTTAGCAGATGCTTGGCTGCTTTCACAGTCTATTTGAGTACAGGCTGCACAGAAAAAGAAGCTGCAGATTCCGTTTGGGATGGAGGCGACGATAACGGCATTGACGCTGCATACTTTGATGCTTCAGACATGCGAGTAATTTTTGTCCAGTCAAAGTGGATCAATAAAGGATCTGGGGAGCCAGAAGCCAAAGATTTGGGTAGTTTTGTTAAAGGCGTTAGAGATGCTATAGAACAAGACTCAACCAATTTTCACAAACGTCTCCAAGCCAAATTCAGCGACATCGCGTTGCGCATCAATACTCCCGGCACCTCAGTAGAGATGATAGTTTCGTCAACGGGGGCTAGTAACTTGGCGAAACATGGGAATGCTGTCCTTGATGATTTTATCTCAGAGTTGAATGGCGACGATCCAGATGCTATAGCAAGCAAAACCATTCTCGGCTTAACTGAAGTCTACAACGGCTTAGCGAGCGATTTATCTCAAAGCAACGTTGCCGTAGATGCCACCATACTTGAATGGTCCTATATTGCATCACCCTACCCCGCATATTTCGGGATGATCGATGGCTTATCGCTAAAATCGTGGTGGAAGGCTCACGGCAAGAGCTTAGTTTCATCCAACATCCGTCACTCACTAGGCAGTACAGAAGTTAACAGTGAGATAAAGACCTCAGCATCTAACACACCGCTGAAATTCTGGTATTTTAATAATGGCATCACCCTCGTTGCGAACGAGGCACTAAAGGCCCCAGCCACCGCTGCATCACGCTCCGCAGGAGTGTTCACGTTCAAAGGAGCTTCAATTGTCAACGGAGCTCAAACAGTGAGCTCTTTGGCTAAGGTGGATGAAGACGAGCAGCTTGGAAAGCTACGAGTACCCATTAGAGTAATCCTCCTGAAGGATGCTCCGGATGGATTTGGGGCAGAGGTAACTCGAACGAATAATTTACAGAACCGTGTTGAACCACGTGATTTCGTTGCACAGGACGCTGAGCAGAAGCGTATTAGGCAAGAGATGGCCATTGAGGGCATAGATTACCAATTTGTACGAAGTGATGACTCCGTGCCAACTGCCACCGCCTGTGAGCTAGTAGAAGTCACAACAGCGCTGGCATGTGCAACAGGCGATTCAAATCTTGCGGTACAAATAAAAACAGGGATTGGTAGATTTTTTGCTGACTTAAAGAAAGCCCCATACAAAACACTTTTCAATCCGCAAACCAGTGGCGCAAAATCTTTCAATGCAACCCTCCTTCTGAGAGAAGTTGAAAAGTGGATTGACCAGAAGAAAAGTACATTACCCAAGAAAAGCGGGCCGAGCTGGGGTGTTCTAGTCCATGGCAACAGGATCTTGACCGCAGCAGTAATGAAAAAGATAGGTATTGAGAAGCTTTCTCAACCAATTGCTGACTTCAAAAGCACTTTGTCGGATATGAAGGTGGGTGATAAGTGCGAAGCTATTCACTTAAGTATGGTTGACAGTATCGAGACGCAATACCCGGGCAAGTTTTTAGCAGTGCTATTTAAAAATCCGACCATGAGTAAAACCATATTCGATGTCGCTACGGTGTAAACTTAATTTAACAGGCTACGACTGGACTTTATAGGAGCTTACGGCGGGCCGGCTATATGTTGATGCATCAACCGGCACGCCTCCTTCACCTTGGGAAACTCCGAGCAAGCTGCCTTGGACGCGCAATAAGCAGCGTTTTGACGCCTCCTCACCAATTATTTGCCCTCACTCGGCTCAAAGCTATGGCTTTGCGCAGGTTCTTAGTTTAAAGAAAAAAGGGACAGATTTATTTTTCGATAGCGCGAGGCTTGACAATAAATTTGTCCTTTTTTCTGCTTAACCTAACTCTGGAATGGTGGGTCAGCCGTCATACTGCTGTGGCCGCAAGCTTGCATGCGCGACAAAAAACATCCACGTCGAAGCTTGATATAGTGTCGGGGCGACCCATCCCACCATGCGTGAAGAAGACAAGCAGGTGTTGCCCGCTTCCACCAACGGAAAAGTTGACAGTATTTGAGCCACGGTGCTTGAGCTTATTCAGTGCATCAACAAGCCGCAAATCCTTAACTGTTGCGCCCATAGGTATCGAACCACTACCCGCTACTTGCGCTAGAAACGCCGCCTTTTCTACAGCACTGGCAGGATCAACCAAATCCCCAACTTTTTTTTGAAGTGCCACTTGCAAAGGCGATCCCTGCCAGCCAGGCAGCTTGTCGAGTCGATCACGATGCCTGAGCAATTCGTTCTGAATGTGATCTAGAAGTCCGAAGGCTTCCTCACTAGTTGCAAGTGCATCGGACATATCCTGAGCAAGCCAGCTCTTGCAAAAGCCGGAAGACGCATTGCCAACTAGGCGAATTGACTCAAATAGTGTGCGGGGCGCCGAAGAGTTTGCGGCCACGAGGAACTCAGTAAAACCATTTGCCATAAGTAATAATTCCGAATAAATAGCAATATTGGAGTCAATACTAATCTTTGATTAAGAGGCCGGATTTAGCCCATGCCAGTGAGCGCAGCAAACGGCTTTAAGCACTTGTCAGGCTACATTATCACTGGATTTGGTAAGAATCCCAGAAGCCGCAAAAACAATCCTGTTTAGCGACTTTATGTGTTTCTCGAATTCGTGCTCAATTTCATCGGGGCATGAGTCAACCCCTTCAGAACCGAGCATGCTAATAATGCCAGCCAACTCATCTAGGGATATATCAATTCGATAGTTGTGATTTGAGTCGGTATTGAAGTCCCTAACGCTATTGGATTGTATGATTACGCTATTTTTATCTTCATCCCACGCCACCCGGATTTTTTTAAGATCTATGGTGCTAGTGCCATGATTTGCGGTTGAACCATAACGAGAAATTTTCATATGAGACCTCTAGTAGCCTAACAATCAAGCTAACGGGCGTCCAAAGCGCAGACTTTGGATGACCAGTGAGCGAAGTGAGCGACAGTTGAGAGCATTGCTATATGCCGACTGCTGCGGGCATGGTGTTTATAAAAGTAATTTTTTTGAGTAAGCATCGCAAGAAATAAATAGTATACTAAACCGCGCCGGGTGCTTTTCGATTAAGCCATATATCACGCCTATGCTATTGAGAGTCAACTCTGACATTGCACTAGGATAGTGCTCTCACTACCTTATTAAACTTGGACTAAAAAGAGACGAAAAAGAGACAGATTTATTTTTCGATAGTGCGAGTTTGAAAATAAATCTGTTCCATTTTCTGCTTTTCTACCTGTCCCCTTTTCTACCTGGACCAGCAAAAGGTCCGACTCAGTAGAGGTCGCACTCTTACTTCACCAGACTTTGAGCGCCATTCAGCTCTTTGCTGCAATCGTGCCCGATACGCCCGCACCTACGGCTGCCCCTGTGCCAGCAACAACGGCAGTACCGACTGCCATGCCGCCACCTCCGGCAGCAACAGCCCCCCCACCAAGCGCTGCGAGCGAAGCGTTAGTCAATGCTGCACCGGAAAGTGTGCTGATCGCGGTACCTGTGCTTGCTGCACCCAACAGCCCCGCTGCACCAGCTGTTGCCGCAATCGCTGGAGCTGCAACCAACGCAGCGCCTCCGGTTGCTACGGTCGCAGCGACGACAGCGATGGTTTTGCCCGGACTCTCAGAGATCGCATCTACGACATCGCCCACAAGACCGCCAGCCACACCTGGAGGGCCAAAGAAGAATTCGTCTATCGAACTGAACAGACCCATGTAACCCACTCCTTGACTGAGACCTGGAACACGATAGAGGCCATATGACATCAAGGAAATAACTTACTCCATACCTGTTCTTGATTCTAGCCCTGCAAGCTTCTGCGCATGGTGGCGCGGCGAGACCTCACACAATGGCGACGGCGTCTACTGAGTCGCCCCTAAATTAGTAGGCGCTTGACGGTAGCTCCTGACCAGTCGCTGTCAGCATGAACGACAGCTGTGGGTCGATAGCAGACATCTGTAAATGGCCGTAATGGGTCGTTTTCGCCGTTCCTCACGTAGTGTTTGAAGCGGGTGGGCCTAGCTCTCACTGGACCTCCGCAATTCCCGATTCGATTCCATTAAAAGCCATAAGTAGCTGATCTATTTATAGATACCCTATGAGGTACAACAGAAAATCCACCAAATTCCAGCTCCGCGAAAACCGGGCCCTCACGACCAACAACCGTCCGTCTGTCTGTCTCCGCACTGCTCGCTTCTCTCCGATTCAGCTTCATGTGGTGAGGTTGGGCCTGTCGCGTGAAAGGCTCACTGCCCATTTGTTACAATGTAGGCAATTTCCCGCAGCCTCCATTGCCTTTTCCCAGCCGTCCTAAGCTTGCATTAGCAGCCCCCAAGGAATAAATTCCCTCCGTCGCGGCCATTTCCGCGACCGGGTTTGGCGACCCGACCGAAAAAGGCGCAACGGCGCCCCGACCACGATTGCAGGCGCTTTTTTTGACGTCCGCAGTTCCGTGTAATGGCGGCTGTGCGTGGGAGACCTTCGGGTCTGCCGGGTTCCTTTTCCTCGGTTCGCCAACCTGCGTACAGCTGCCACCCTATTCGTTTGGCGACGATGGTGTGGTGCTTCAACCGAAAAGGACCTCATGCATGCATTTCGCAAATCTGTACAGGATCCTCGCATCCGCTCTCCGCCGCCCAACCCCCGCGGCCACCCCATCCCCAACCTTCTACCCGATCGACAGCCACTCCCTCGCCACCCGCGCCAACCGGGAGGTGCCCCATGCCTGACCATGAACGCCTGTCTACCCTCCAGAGCTACGTCTGGACCCTCGAACTGCTCGGCGAGGCGCTGGTTCAGCATGACGAGGTGCTGGAGTGCGAGCACAACCCGCAGCTGAGCTTTCGCAACACGGCGGGGATTCACCAGGCGATCCGGATCATCAGCCGGTTGGCCAGTGAGCAGTTTGGCAAGCTGGAGGCGATGAAGGAGGAGGGTGTTTCTGGGGATTGATGCTGCGGAGTATTGGGGCCGCTTTGCGGCCCTTTCGCGACACAAGGCCGCTCAGGTACGGCGTTAGCTTTAGATTTTGCGCAGTCCTGTTGGAGCGGCGGTGCGTTCTGCACAGCAGCCTCGTTAGTGGCGACGCGCTAACTGAGCAGGCCAACATGCTCAAAGCACACCTGCGTCAGGCCCTACCAGAACCACCCACCCCGCGCGAGCTCCTGCTCGCAACTCCGGTACTGCGCCCCAAACACCGACGCCCGCGCCTGCACCTTCTGCGACACATTCTTCAACCACGGCTTGGCGTCGTAGCTGCGGTTGCGGTAGCCGCCCCAGCCTTCGTGGTAATTCAGGTACTGGCCATAGGCGTCCCACTTGGACACGCCGTTGACCTGCTGGCTCTTCTGCATGTACCAGCCCATGAAGTCGAGGGCGTCGGCGAAGTCGTCGCGGGCGGCGCCCCAGCCGCCGGCATCGCGCTTGTAGTCGGCCCAGGTCTCGTCCTTGGCCTGGGCGTAGCCGTAGGCAGTGCTGACCCGGCCCCAGGGGATGAAGCCGAGGAAGTAGTAGCGCGGCGGCAGGGCGTCGTGCTTGAACGAGGACTCCTGGTACATCATCGCCATCGGCACCTGCACCGGCGCACCCCAGCGCGCCTGCATCTTCAGCGCCGCCTCGTGCCATTTCGGCTTCTCGCGGAAGATCTCGCAGAGGTTGTCGGGGTTGGCGGGCGGCTTGGTGGCGCAGCCGGCAAGCAGCAGGAGCAGGGCTGGCATCAAGGGCCGAAGCATGACGGGGTTCCTTTGGCAGACGTCGGGGGCGCGGGTTGCTGGCGCTTTATACATGCTTTGGGGATGCATATGAATCAGCGGCCAGTGGTGTACCGGAAACCATGTGGCTTCTCCAGCAGCTGATCTACCGTGCTAGGGGAGGGTATTGTCGGTGAGACCGAAGTGGCGGAGCTGCTGAGCATGAAGGTCTGCAGTCCTATCAGGCGTGCAAAACTGGGGTTACTGGACCAGTTGTGGCGACATCCAGGCCGACCTTGAAGAGACGCATGTGGATACAATTGATGAGGCGAGCGTGCGTTGACGCGTTCCTCCTCTCGGCCTATTTTTCGCGCATCCCGCCCAAGGCAGTAAGCCGTCCACCTTATCCAGGACGTGCCGAGCCCTTGGGCGTTTTGCAATCTGGAGAGCGTCCATGCCGACAATCAGGATCACCCGTCGGTTGGTCGGTGATCTTTCAAGGAGTGGACGTCGTAGGGCCGCTTTCCGGCCCTGCCGAGAGTAGACTGTTAAAAAGTTTTTCCCGCCTTTAGGCTTGTTCTATTGCTTCGTTGAGACTGTCCTTGACAGGGACGGGACTCAAAAACAACTTTCAAGAATATGAAGTCCCCGACAGCTTCAAAGTCAATTAATTTGGCGAAAAAATTGGGTGATATTAACACCTCCATTTCGTGTCGCCAGTCATTGTCGGAAAATATGTCAAAAGCATAGACCGAATTCACAAAGCTTTCGCCAATTTCAATGACCCAGACGTGATAAGGGCCGATTTCTTTCTTTCCACTGTCTGTCGCGTGGGCGGCAGCGGTAACAGCAGTCAAGCTAGTTGAGAGAAAGAAGTTCACGGGTGTTTCTGACCCGATCTCAAGAGCCTCTGGCCAATCTCCACCATGGAATAGCGTCTGCCCGGGGCTCAATGTAGGAAGCCCCGAAAATTCCTCAAACAAGTTGATACGATCTACATTATATACTCGAGACCTTAGTATCTCGCGGGCGTTTGCATCTGACGGCATCTGGTGTAACCACTCTGAATACTCGTCGCTCTGCTCAAGGTGATGTTCAATGTCCATGTCCAGTGATCCACAAAACCCCATGTGGCGAGCCGCACATTTTGCGAAATCAATAGGTTTACTAAGTGTCAGTCTTGTAGGGCGAGGTGGCTCTTCGATACTTTCATCTGTACGTCTAAAAAGAAACGGATTTGGTTGTCGCTGTACGGGGGAGTAAAATAGCGGGAAGTAGTTGATGATGGGTAGTCTTCTTGTTTTCATGTTGGGCTCGGCTCAGTATGAATGTGGTTAGCGTGTGATATTAATTGTCTATGTCGAGTTTTCTATGGCGGTTTTTAGGCTGTAAATTGGTTGTTGAGGCGGTGAGCATGGCTGCTATTCACCTAATTTGAGCAGTTTAGATTAAGATGGTCAATGATGATTGACTTTCTAAGTTTTAGGGTTTTCCGAATTCTTAAGTACCTAGGTTCAGCAATATGAGGCACAAAGGATCCCATCCTGCAATTGAGTACTTCACTTTGCGACGGGTGTTGCTAAATGCGGTCCGGATCATCAGCCGGTTGGCCAGCGAGCAGTTCGGGAGGCTGAAAGCGATAAGGGAACGTGACCTGAGTTGGGCCCAGCGATAACAGGGCCGCTTTGCGGCCCATCGCGGGGCAAGCCCGCTCCTACAGGTATTGCGTTGATCTCACTTGCGATGCTGGGCGGGATTGCCGAGAGGCTTGAGACGGATTCGTCGGTGGGGATTGGAGTCAGTGTGGCGTGCTCGGGGTGGTCGAACTCATCTGGCGTTCGCGAGAACAGTTCGAGCTGTGCGGGGTAGGTTTCGTCCGTGGGGTTCTGGAACCGATAGAACACTGGGCGCGCGGTGCTGGCTTGGCGGATCTGGTAGCCACCGCTGTGGACGAATGCCCAGAACGCCGCGACGAACTGGCTGTCCAGCGCTTCGATGACCAGAACGATATCGAGGTCCTTGGTAGTCCTGAATGAGACACCGGCCTCGTCCATCACAAGTGATGATGCCACTCCGCCAATCAACACGTACTGATCGCGATAGCGGCTGAAGTGCTGCCCGAAAAGCGTTAGTCCCCTGACCCCAACCATTCCACCCGCTCCCTCAGTTCATCGAGCGCCATCTGGATCCGCTCGTCCTGGCCATTGTCCAGGCTCAGGAACAGGGAAGCTGCATCGGCATGGTTGCCGGATGTATCGAGGTTATCGTAGGCCCAGATTTCCACCCACGCCCGGGTATCGTCCACTGATTGGCTGAGGTGCAGCGAGCCATCGACAAGCAGTGCATCAAAACGCTGCTTGGTCATGCCGTAGACGGGCTGCGCGGGTGCGGCCAAGAGCGTTTGGCTGGCCAGGGCGGTTTCACCAGCCAGGAAAACACCATGGCCTAGAGCTGGTTCAGCGGAAATTGCGACCTTACGTTTCACCGGGGAGCGCATGTAAGGCCGAGCCTGTTTGAACAGCTCGGGGGCGCTGGCGCTGAAGGCATAGGCCTGCACCGCGCCTTTGGGTTGGCTGGCGATCAGCAGGCCTGCCTGAAGCAGTTGCTCCACGACCTTCGAGAGGGTCACGCGGCTGTAGTTCAGGTCACCCAGGAGTGCGCTGGCCGGGAATGGCGTGTCGTTGATCCCTCCTCGATAGAGGCGGGCCAGCAACATGGCCTGGGCGGCGGGGAGCAGTGCGGTGATGGCTGTCTGCACGCGGCGTTGGCGAACACGTTCGCGCAGGTCCATGGCCAGTTCGGGGATGAATAGTTGATAGCCAGGCTGGATGAAATTGAGCTGGTGGCTGATCAGGCTGCGGCGGTCGGCAGCGGACAAAGCAGGGCAGACGTAAACGGGTGTGGCGTGGGTAGCTTGGCTTATCTGGGCGATGTGTTTGGTAAGGGTAACTGCGCCTGGATAGGTTGGATTGCAGGGTAAGAGCAGCAACACCACCAGCGGCGCCGGCTTGAACTGGAGGGTGAGTTCGGAGCACGTGTAGGCGTCCAGAAGATGGTAGGGGAGCCTGGGGGATACCGGTTTCAGGTGAGTGGGTATACCGAGGACGGACTCAAGGTAGCGCTGGGTTTCCTTGTGTGGGTTAGCCATGTCGAGGGTGTGCCGTGTTAAGTCATGTTTTGCACTGTAAACCTCAGTGGTTAACAAATCAAAAATAGGGTTAACAGGTGATGATTCATAGAACGGAAAGCGGGACGAAGTTCTCTACCGCTGACGGATGAGAAAAAACAGTCCCCTTATCCTGGCTGGCTCAGTGCCTATGCCGATGATGAACATCCGGAAAATGCGCATGGCTATGTCGAATCGGCGCATGCACATGCGGGTGGCTGTGCGGCTCGGTACCGTCCCACTCGAAGTCATGCTCATGCTGATGGTGCTCGTCGTGCGTATGCCGATGGCTATGATCGAGGGGCTCATGCTGATGCTCATGAACATGGTTTTCCATCAGGTGAATCCACACACCCAAGGCCATCAACGCCGCGGCGAGCAGGAATATCACGGACACCGACTCACCCAGCATCAGGATCGCGACCGCCGCGCCCAGGAACGGCGCTGTGGAAAAATACGCCCCGGTACGCGCACTCCCCAACCCGCGAAGGGCCAGGACGAACAGCACCAGGCTGACGCCATACCCAAGAAACCCAACCAGCAGGATCGACCCCAGCGTGCCCAGGGCCGGCAGTTGCGAGCCGATGGCCAAGGCCAGGCCGCCATTGACCACGCCCGCCGCCAGGCCTTTGATGCCAGCGATGAACAGCGCGTCGGAGGCGGAGACTTTGCGGGTCAGGTTGTTGTCGATCGCCCTGCAAAGGCAGGCGAATGCCACCGCCAGCGGCCCGGTCCAGTCATGGTCCACCGCGGTCTCTTGCGGCCATGACAGTACGATACCGCCCAGGACGATGGCGATCATACCGATCACGATCCGGCGGTCGGCGTTTTCCTTGAACACCACCCATGCCAGCACTGCCGTGAGGACCGACTCGAGATTGAGCATCAACGATGCAGTGGCCCCCGCTGTGCGAGTGAGCCCGAACATCAGCGCCACAGGCGCAAGCACGCCGCCAAAGAAGATCGCACCTAGCAACCAGGGCCATTCTCCGGCAGGCAGCCCGGGCCGCTGCCAACCGCGATCGCGCACCAGACGGACGAGGGTCAGGCCGACGCCGCTGCCCAGGTAGAGCAGCCCGGCCAGCAGGATGGGCGGGGTATCGACACCCAACAGTTTGGCGAGCGGTGTGCTTGCGCCAAACAGTGCGGCTGCAACCAACGCGTAGAGAACACTCAGATTCATGATGGGGCCGCCCTGTCAGGCTGATTGCGTGCAGGAGAGCATCATAGCCTTTCCGCACAAGGGCTGGAGCCACGCTGTGGGGCCAGTGGGAGAGCCATCGCGGGGCAAGCCCGCTCCCACGTTGATCCTATCGTCGATGTAACAGTTGTCTTCTGGGTGGTAGCCGAGCAGAGTCCACTTACCTTGTCAGGAGACGCCCATGCCATCAGCCGTT
Source organism: Pseudomonas sp. DrBHI1 (assembly GCF_002205115.1). Lineage (NCBI taxonomy): Bacteria > Pseudomonadati > Pseudomonadota > Gammaproteobacteria > Pseudomonadales > Pseudomonadaceae > Pseudomonas > Pseudomonas sp. DrBHI1. The sequence goes on along the minus strand of NZ_NIBE01000116.1, from coordinate 115,284 downwards.
TTTGCCGCCGCCCAATGCGCCATTGGTGATGGCGACCTCCCCGCCAACCTGGCCTTGCACCTGGCGTTCATGCGCCAGGCCCATGAGCATGGCGTGGACCTGTTGCTCTTCCCCGAACTGTCGCTCACGGGCTATGCCCCCGCGTTGGCCAGTGGCCTGGCGCAGGATCTGGACACGCCGCTGCTGGCGCCACTGCGCCAGCTTGCCCAGGAAGCGGGCATGACCACGGTGGTCGGGATGCCGCTCACGGTACCGGGCCAGGACAAGCCGCGAATTGCGGCCTGCATTCTCCACCCGGATGGCTCGATTGCGGCCTATACCAAGCAGCACCTGCATACCGGCGAGGACGTGTTCTTCAGTGCGGGGAGCGGCGGTGAGTTGTTGTCCGTTTCCGGGCTGTCCGTGGCCTTGTCGGTGTGCGCCGATTTCAGCCATCCGGAGCATGCCGCCAAGGCGGCGCAGCGCGGCGCGCAGGTGTATGCGACAGGTGTGCTGATCGGGGAGGGTGGGTATCCGGCGGATAGCGCGTTGCTGCAGGGTTATGCGCAGCGGCATGCCATGGCGGTGCTCATGGCCAATCATGGCGGCACCACGGGCGGCTGGGCGGCGGCTGGGCGCAGCGCGTTCTGGGACGAGCAGGGGCGGTGTGTCGTGGCTGCTTCAGCTACCGGGAATCGGCTGTTGGTTGTATCCGGTCAGGCTGGGGAGTGGCAGGGAGTGGAGGTTTCACTGGCTCAGCACGCAGGCTGATCCGCTCGTGCCTGGCTACAGGTCGTCCAGTGAGACCTTCACTCGTTGTGGCGCAGCCAGGCGCTCCCGTGTTTTGGCAAGCAGGTCGTCGTCGCTCATCGGTGTGGGCTCAAGTGGCGCAGGCTCGAACCACACCGGCCACGAACTGCGATGCCGGCTCTCCACCTGCACGCAAGGAATCAACCGCTCGCGCAATACCTCGGTCCGGCCCACGCTCACCGCCAGCCGATACTTGGCACTGTGCACGCACTCCCGGTCGCCAAACTCGCAACGGTCCAGGCTCGTGCCGCCATGGCCCGTTCGCCAGGCCTTTGGGGCAGGTCTCGGGGCAGATGTAGAGGGTGTCCTCCAGCCGGCAACTGCCGCAGGTATCGCACCCCACCAGCGGGCGTTTGATACGTCGCTCCAGCCGATGCAGCCACTGCGCCGCCATGGGGTTGGCCCACAGCGACCGGGTCACGGCCCAGCCGAAGCCCTTGCTCAAGGCCGTGGTGCGGCTGAACAACTGATGGTGCATCGCCGAGAGCAGGTGATAGCGGGCCTTTTCCTTGTTGGACGCGGTGATCTGCCGTTGCCCGAGGCGCCAGGCGTGCCCCGGTGGATGGAAGGTGACCGGCGCTAGGTTTGCTTCCTGCCAGGCCGCTTTCCAGGCCGGGGCCCAGTCCTGCAGTGAAGTGAACTGCGGCTGCAGCGCATCGATGGCCTGCTCCAGCGCTTCGAACTGCGCCACTTCGTGGATACCGGACAGGTGCACGCCGGCATAGCCCATCAACTTCAGGCCGATCACCTGCAAGGCCAGGCGATGGTTGGCGCGTTCCCTGGCGTGGGCCTTGGACACCGCCGTTTCGGCGGCGAGCAGCGCGCGCATCGATGGCGTGACGGTTACCCCGGCAACGTGATCGAGCATCCCGGCGCGGCCCTCGGTCAGCGCCATGATGCAGGCCATCAGCGGCTTGGGCCGGGGCTGGCGCTGCATCCAGTCGAAGGCTTCCTGGTGTTTGTCGATATCGAAACCGAGCTGCAGGATGAACAGGTCGGCGCCGGCGGCGAGTTTCTTTTCGGCCTTGCAGTACTGCGCGCCGCCTTCTGCTTCCTGGTACTTGAACGGGTTGAGCGCGGCGGCCAGCAGCCAGTGTGGACGGGCCTGGCGGACGATCTGCAGGGCGGCGACGGATTCCAGGTAGCGTACCGGGCGTTCGCCGGGGGTGTGGCCGGGCAGGCGGTCGCCGGTCAGCAGCAGAAGCTGGTCGAGGCCGGCGGCGTCCATGCGTTGCAACTGGGCCAGCAGGTCGCGGCGTTCGCGGTCCTTGCCGGAGAAGTGCAGCAGGGCGGGAACGGGGTTCGCGAGCCTGCTGAAGGCCTCCAGCGGCGACATGTCCAGGGCGCTGCTGACGCGGTCGCCGATGGCTACGGTCATCGGCCAACCACACAGCCGGGTGCGGGCCATGAGGGTTTCGAGGGTGGCGAAACGCTCGGCGCCGGGCTTGGGGACGAATTCCAGGATGCAGGCGAAGGCGTTGGCGTCCAGGGTCGTTTTCAGCAGGCTCATTGGGTACGGGCTACCGGGTTGGGGCAGGGTGGCAGTGTGCGGCAGATTGGCGGGTGGGGCATGTCTGATTGCGCGGGGTACTGTGCTGGTTGAGACATTCACAACGCTCTGTCAGGTGGCCTAGATCCCTGTGGGAACGGCCTTGCCGAGGCGTCGGACCGGTCGGAAAGGGCTGCGCAGCGGCCCCAGGATTTCAGCATTCATGCACAGATCGCCGTGGCCGCTTTGCGGCCATTTCGCGACACAAGGCCGCTCCCACAGGGATCATCATTTCTGTAAGGCATCATGAACAATTCTTGAGTTCATCTCAAATTTAATGAGTTTGTCTCACCTTAGCCCCGCGCCCAAAATGCCCTCATTCATTTTAAGGTTCGAGGGACGACAACATGGCACTGGCACACAACCTGGGGTTCCCGCGCATCGGCCGCGACCGCGAGCTGAAGAAAGCCCAGGAAGCCTTCTGGAAGGGCGAGCTGGACGAAGCCGGCCTGCGTGCCGTGGGCCGTGGCCTGCGCGCCGCGCACTGGCAGGTGCAGAAGGCTGCCGGCATCGAGCTGCTGCCGGTGGGCGACTTCGCCTGGTACGACCAGGTGCTCACCCACTCGCTGACCTTCGGCGTGATCCCTGAGCGTTTCCGTGCCAAGGACGGTGCCAAGCCGACCCTGCAGACCCTGTTCGCCATGGCTCGTGGTGCCGTAGGAACAAAGGGCAGCGATAGCTGCTGCGGCGGCGCCCACGCCCAGGAAATGACCAAGTGGTTCGACACCAACTACCACTACCTGGTCCCCGAATTCACCGCCGACCAACAGTTCACCCTGAGCTGGGAGCAACTGTTCGAAGAGGTCGAGGAGGCCAAGGCCCTGGGCCATGCGGTCAAGCCGGTGCTGATCGGCCCGCTGACCTATCTGTGGCTGGGCAAGACCAAGGGCGCCGATTTCGACAAGCTGGAGCTGCTCGATCGCCTGTTGCCGCTGTACGACCATATCCTCAACCGCCTGGCCGTGCAGGGCGTGGAGTGGGTGCAGATCGACGAGCCGATCCTCGCCCTCGACCTGCCGCAGGATTGGAAGAACGCCTACGAGCGCGTCTACAACATCCTCCAGCGCGCCCCTTTGAAAAAGCTGATCGCCACCTACTTCGGCGGCCTGGAAGACAACCTGGGCCTGGCCGCCAACCTGCCGGTCGATGGCCTGCACATCGACCTGGTGCGTGCCCCGGACCAGTATCCGACCATCCTCGACCGCCTGCCGGCTTACAAGGTGCTGTCGCTGGGCGTGGTCAACGGCCGCAACGTCTGGCGCTGCGACCTGGAAAAGGCACTGGACGTGCTGCGCCATGCCCATGAACGCCTGGGCGATCGCCTGTGGGTGGCGCCGTCGTGCTCGCTGCTGCACAGCCCGGTGGACCTGGAGCGTGAAGACCAGCTCGATGACGAACTGAAGAGCTGGCTGGCCTTCGCCGTGCAGAAGTGCCAGGAAGTGGCGCTGCTGGCCAAGGCGCTCAACCAGCCCGAGGCTGCGGAGGTTGTCGAGGCGCTGGCGCAGAGCCGCGCCGTGCAACACCGCCGCGCCACCTCGCCACGGATTCACAAGCCAGCGGTGCAGGCCCGTGTCGCCGCGATCAAGCCAGCCGACAGCCAGCGAGCCTCGGCTTTCGAGCAGCGGATCGCCAAGCAGCGTGCCGGGCTGGACCTGCCGGCGTTTCCGACCACCACCATTGGTTCGTTCCCGCAAACCTCGGCGATCCGTCTGGCGCGTCAGTCGTTCAAGCAGGGCAAGCTGAGCGAGGCCGATTACGTCGAGGCCATGCACAGCGAAATCCGCCACGCGGTGCAGATCCAGGAAAACCTGGGGCTGGATGTGCTGGTGCACGGCGAGGCCGAGCGCAACGACATGGTCGAGTACTTCGCCGAGCAACTGGACGGTTATGTGTTCACCCGCTTCGGCTGGGTGCAGAGCTACGGTTCGCGCTGCGTGAAGCCGGCGGTGATCTTCGGTGACCTGAGCCGCCCAAAGGCCATGACCGTGGACTGGATCAAGTACGCCCAATGCCTGACCCGCAAGGTGATGAAGGGCATGCTGACGGGCCCGGTGACCATGCTGATGTGGTCATTCCCGCGCGAGGACGTGAGCCGTGAGGTCCAGGCGCGCCAGCTGGCGCTGGCGATCCGCGACGAGGTGGTGGATCTGGAGGCGGCGGGCATCAAGATCGTGCAGATCGACGAGGCCGCCTTCCGCGAAGGCCTGCCGCTGCGTCGCAGTGCCTGGCCGCGTTACCTGGAGTGGGCCACCGAGGCGTTCCGCCTGTGCGCCTCGGGCGTGCGTGACGAAACACAGATCCACACCCACATGTGCTACAGCGAGTTCAACGACGTGATCGAGTCGATCGCGGCGATGGATGCCGATGTGATCACCATCGAGACCTCGCGTTCGGACATGGAATTGCTGGAGGCGTTCGAGCGCTTCGACTACCCGAACGAGATCGGCCCTGGTGTGTACGACATCCACTCGCCACGGGTGCCGTCCAAGGAGGAAATGGTCAAGCTGCTGCGCAAGGCCGCCCAGCGGATTCCGGCCAAGCGGTTGTGGGTCAATCCGGATTGCGGGTTGAAGACGCGCGGTTGGCCGGAGACCGAGGCGGCGTTGGTGAACATGGTGGCGGCAGCCCGGGAGCTGCGTGCCTCAGCTTGATGACGCGTTGGCAGTACCGGCCCTATCGCGGGGCTGGTACAGGTTTTCCATATTTCGGCTAGAGTGCCCGGACATTCCTGCCAAAGCCTCGCCATGAAGCCTACCCACCTCACCCTGATCTGCCACGCCCGCACCGAGGCGCAACGGGTGGGGCGTTTCGCCATGGACGACGAGGCGCTGCGCGATCCACCGTCGCTTTTGACAGACCTGCCTGCAACCGCCCGCTATCTCATGGCACCTGAACTACGTAGCCGCCAGACTGCCGAGGGCCTGAACGCGACTGTCGACGAAGGCCTGCGCGACTGCGACCTCGGCAACTGGAAAGGCATCCCGCTCAAGCAACTGGACGAAGCCACCCTGCGGGTCTGGCTTTGCGATCCCCAGGCTACCCCTCACGGCGGTGAATCCATCGCCATGCTGTGCGAGCGTGTCGCGACCTGGATGGATACAGCGCTGACGCCGGGCGAGTGGGTCGCGATCACCCATCCCTTTGTCATCCGCGCCGCGATGCTGCATGCGTTGGGCGCGCCTTTCGAGTCGTTTCATCGCATTGATGTGCCGCCCTTGGCCCGTGTGTGCTTGAGCTATTACGGGCAATGGAGGCTGCAGTTGGGCTGATGCCTGTGCACAAGGCTGCTATCGCCGGGGCCGCTTCGCAGCCCTTTCGCGACACAAGGCCGCTCCCACAGGTACGACGTTGACCTTGAGGCTAGCGCAGTCCCGTGTCATGCCTAACGCCGAACCAACGCCGGCACGGCCCGCACATAGACCAGCTCGCTCACCAGCTCCACCAACGTCTGGGTAATCACCGCCGCCGCCGCTAATGCCCGGATCGACTCCGGCAGCGCCAACGCCAACGGCAGCACCACCAGCGAATTACGCGTGGCGGCGCTGAAGGTCACGGCCCGTGCTTCCCCTGTGGACAACGTGAACAGCCGCGCCGCGAACCAGCCAAGCAGCGGCGCCAGCAGGGCAAAACCGAGATACACCGGCACAACCGGCAGCAGGTTGTCCAGCTGGCTGGCCACCACGCCGATCTGCGAGCCGATCACTGTAATCAGCACCAGCGCCATGGCCGGCACCGGCAGCCAGGCCCAGGTGTCGTTCCATTTGGCGACCAGCGCCGAGCGCCGCGCGCCGGCACTGGTGACGACCGCCAGCAACAGCGGCAGCACGATCAGCAGCACGAAGGCTTCGATGAACGGCGCCACGGAAATCTCGACATCAGCCGCGCCACCGAGCATCAGCGCCAGGTACAGCGGCAGCAACGCCAGCTGCACCAGCAGCAGCACCGGCGTGGCGGCGAGGGTCAGGCGCGAGTCGCCCTTGCCGATATGGGTGAACACCACCACGTAGTCGATGCAGGGCGTCAGCAGCACCAGCAGGGCGCCGACCAGCACGCCGGGGTGCTCGACCAGGCCGCGCGTCCCGGCCCACACCAGCAGCGGCACCAGCACGAAATTGGCCAGCAGCAGCGCGCCCATGAAACGCCGGTTGCCCAGGCCCGCGCGCAGGTCGAGGAAGGGGATCTGCAGGAACATCGCGTACATCAGCACGGCGATGGCCGGTGTCACCAGCATCTCCAGTGCCTGGGCAACGCCGGGTGCAAGCAGGCCGACGGCGCAGGCAAGCACCACGGCGATGAAGTACAGGGGGATCTGGTTGCGTTCGAGTTGATCTCTGTCCACGGATGGCCTGGCTTTTCCGACTGAATTACTAGGTGGGGCAGGGTACTATCTGGCGCAATCCATAGGGAGTGATGCGATGCGAATTCTAGTGGTGGGTGCGAGCAAGGGATTGGGTAAGGCACTGGTCGAGGGCCTGGGTAACGCGGGTGATACGTTGATCGGCGTGTCGCGCACCCGGCCGGCGTCGTTGCCGAGCGCGGTGCGCTGGATCGAGGCCGACCTCGGCCAGCCTCGCCAGGCCGCGGCGGTCATCCATGAGGCGGTGGCCGAGGGCGGGCTGGATGTGCTGGTGTACAACGTCGGGATCTGGGAACAGCGGGCCTTCGAGGAGGACTACAGCTTCCTCGACGATGACGAGGGGCAGATCGAGCGCATGGTTGCCACCAACCTCACCGCGCCGCTGTTGTTGATCAAGCGCTTGCTGCCGGTGCTGCTCAAGAGCGCACGGCCACGAATCATCCTCACCGGCTCCACATCGGGCCTGCCAGGTAGCGGTCGGCCAGAAGTCACCTTCGGCGCCAGCAAGTTCGGCCTGCGCGGCATTGCCGAAACCTTGCGTGAAGGCTTCCGCGAGCAGGGGCTTGGCGTGAGCTGCCTGAACCTCGGCTACCTGAATACCGAGGATGGACTGGAGGTGCCGCTGGCCGAAGCCGAACAGCGCGGCGAGGGGACGCTGATCCCGCTGCACGACGTGGTCCAGGTGTGCCGGATGCTGCTGAGCCTGTCGGCGGCCAGCTACGTGCGCGACATCACCTTGCCCGCGCTGCGTGACGAGCGTTTTTAAGGTGAGTTTCGAACGGCAGGTCCAGACCCTGATCCGCAATGACCCTGTGCGCTGGCCCCTGCTGGCGCTGGTGCGCGATCTTGGCGTGCCGGATGCCTGGATCGGTGCGGGTTTCGTGCGCAATGCCGTGTGGGACCATCTGCATGGACGGGCCATGACCGCGCCGCAAGGGGATGTGGATGTGCTGTGGTTCGATCCGGCGCGCAGCGATCCGGCCGAGGACCTGCGGCTGGAGGCGCGGTTGCAGGCCCAGGCGCCGGAGGTGTTGTGGTCGGTGAAGAACCAGGCGCGCATGCACCTGCGTCATGGCCAGGCGCCTTATGCCTCGACCGGCGATGCCATGTGCTACTGGGCGGAGGTCGCCACGGCAGTGGCGGTGCGGCGCACGGCCGATGACCAGTGCGAGGTGCTGGCGCCGCTGGGGCTGGACGATCTGTTCGGCCTGCGGCTGCGGTCCACGCCGGGCAAGGCCGAGGTGATGGCCGCTCGGGCGCGGGAGAAGGGCTGGTTGCAGCGCTGGCCGAAGTTGCGCTCGCTTGGTTGAAAAGCCCGGCAGGGAAACTGCCGGGCTTGGCGCGCGGCCTCAACTGACCAGGCAGATTGCCCGCAGTGACGAGCCTGGTTTCACTGGCGTGGTGGTGTCACCGAGCCATTGCTGGGTATCGGTTTTCTGCTGTTTGGCGAACACATCCCTGACGTTTTCCCAGCTTTCCACCGACAGCTGGTAAACCGCCTGGGACAGGGTATAGGACGACTGGAAGGTGATGGTGCCTTTCTTGCTGGTGGCCTTGATGGTGAATTCGCTGGCATACAGCATGAAGTTCACCGAGCCGGCGATCCCCGTCTGCAGGATATTCTGGTTGAAGTTGGACTGGCGCTCGGTCTGCTCGGAATAGGACAGCGCCGCATTCACCAGGCTGCTCAGGGATTTCTTGATTTGCTCGACATCTTTGGCCGCCAGGCCGATGAAGCCTTTGACGAACGAATCGATCAGCGCATTGGCGTCATGGCTTTTCTGCTGGATCTGCGTCACCTGGGCGGCGAGCAGCGACAGGAAGGGAATCTCGGCGATCTGCTGGGTGAAGGCGATGAAGTGTTCGCGGTCGCCCTTGGCCTTGGGCCTCTGATCGGTAGGCTGGTCAAGTGGGTTGTATTCCGAGCGCCGGCGGGCGATGTCGATGGCGGTCTGCAGGCCTTCGTAGATGCTGACCGGCGCTTTGCCCGGGCTGACGTTCTTGTTGGCGTCGTTGGCGTAGCTGTCGGTCGCCGCGCCGGCTGCCGGGCTGAAGAACGGGTTGATGGCATCAGCGCCGGTGCGCATGGCGCGGCCGGTCGAGGTGAGCTGGTGAGGGTGGTTGTAGTCGTGGGCGAAGATATTGCCGTGTGCCGTGGTCGACTTCACCCGGGCCTTTCCTTCCAGCCAGGCATGTGCAACTTCTTTCTCGGATGGGGCGGCTCCTGGAGCGTTCATGTCAAATCCCTTTAGCAGATTTATTAATAGGGTCGAGTGCGCTGGAACCTAAGCAGTTCATAGGGCGCCTGACTCAGGCTAGAGGGGAGTTTTAAGGTGTCAAAGTGTCTTTTTTTACGCAGTAGGAAAGTGATGGGGGATATGGAGCCAATCGAATTAAGTAGTGGCTGGCTTATCGTGAAGTTATTGTTTTTTTCGTTTTAATGTATGTAATTGAGTGTGTTTCTGTTTGAAGCGTATTCGGATGTGTTTTCAAGTCAATTGCAACTAATGCTTCGGCGAGTTGGTGTGATCCGCGTCGAACGCTTCGCGGATAACCCGCTCCCACAGGTTTGAATATCGCCGTGTGGGAGCGGGCTGCTGGGTGTGATCAGCGCTCGATGGCCAGTGCCACGCCTTGGCCGCCACCGATGCACAGGGTTGCCAGGCCTTTGTTGGCATCGCGCTTGATCATCTCGTGCAGCAAGGTCACCAGCACCCGGCAGCCGGACGCACCGATCGGGTGACCCAGGGCGATCGCGCCGCCATTGACGTTGACCTTGGAGGCATCCCACTCCAGCTGCTTGCCCACGGCCAGTGCCTGGGCGGCGAAGGCTTCGTTGGCTTCGATCAGGTCCAGGTCGGCCAACTGCCAGCCGGCCTTGTCCAGGCAGCGTTGGGTCGCTGATACCGGGCCGATGCCCATGATCGCAGGGTCTACGCCGGCGCTGGCGTAGGCGGCGATCTTCGCCAGTACCGGCAGGCCCAGGGCCTTGGCCTTGCTGGCGCTCATCAACAGCACGGCGGCGGCACCGTCGTTGAGGCTGGAGGCATTGCCGGCAGTGACGCTGCCATCTTTCTTGAACGCGGCGCGCAGCTTGCCCAGGGACTCTGCAGTGGTGCCGGGGCGTGGCTGTTCGTCGGTGTCGAACACCAGCGGCTCGCCTTTCTTCTGCGGGATGTGGATGGGGGTTATTTCGTCCTTGAAGCGCCCGGCCTCGATGGCGGCCACGGCCTTGCGCTGCGACTCGGCGGCGAAGGCGTCCTGTTGTTCACGGGTGAGGGCGTACTTGTCCACCAGGTTCTCGGCGGTGATGCCCATGTGGTAGTCGTTGAAGGCGTCCCACAGGCCGTCGGTGATCATGCTGTCGACCAGTTGGCCGTGGCCCATTCGTTGGCCGGTGCGCGCCGAGGGCATCACGTAGGGCGCCAGGCTCATGCTCTCCTGGCCACCGGCGATCACCACCTCGGCGTCGCCGCAGCGGATGGCCTGGGCGGCCAGGTGCAGGGCTTTCAGGCCCGAGCCGCAGACCTTGTTCAGGGTCAAGGCCGGCACTTCGTAGGGCAGGCCGGCCTTGACGGCGGCCTGGCGGGCGGGGTTCTGGCCGGCGCCGGCGGTGAGCACCTGGCCGAGGATCACTTCGTCGACCTGGGCCGGGTCGAGCTGGGTCTGGGCCAGCAACTGGCGGATCACGGCGGCGCCCAGCTCCACGGCGGATACATTGGCCAGGGCCCCCTGGAAACTGCCGATGGCAGTGCGGGTGGCGGCGACGATGACGACTTCGTTCATTGTTGTTCTCCGGGATGCGGGCGTGATCCTGACAGCATCCCCGCCCGAGGCTTATTTGAGAAGTTTGTTTTTCTTTGCCATTGATCTGAAATTCAAATGAATGGCGCATGCAATTCTGTACCGCCGTTCGGATGAAACTAAGCTTGGCTTCAGCTTCGCTGGGCAGAATGAGGCTTCCATCAACAAGCAGGAGTTTCCCAATGCGCCGTTCACTTATCGCGATCACCCTGTTGCTGGGTAGCGCCGCCGCTTTCGCCGCCGAGCCCAAATGCACCACGGCTGACAAGGGTACCTGGCAGGACGCCGAGCAGTTCCAAGCCAAGCTCAAGGACGAGGGCTACAAGGTCAACAAGTTCAAGGTGACCAAGGGTAACTGCTACGAGATCTACGGCTTCGACAAGGATGGCCGCAAGGTCGAGATCTATCACGATCCGGTCAGCGGCAACGCGGTCAAGACCGAGATCCATAAATGACCGCCGGCGTGCGGCTGTGGGACCCGCTGCTGCGGGTGTGCCACTGGTCGTTCGCCGCGGTGTTCCTCGCCAACTACGTCTTCAACGAGGCCGGTGACGACTGGCACCAATGGCTGGGTTACTACGCGTGCGGCTGCCTGGCCGTGCGCTGCGCATGGGGTTTCGTCGGGCCCCGCAGTGCACGTTGGGCGGATTTCTGGCCGACCCTGGAAAGGTTACGAACCCATGGACGCGCGTTGTGGCGTGGCGAGCCTTACCACCGCATGGGTCACACGCCGATCGGCGCGCTGGTGATGGTGCTGATGATGACGGGCATCGCCAGCCTGGGCCTGACCGGCTGGATGATGCTGGAGGTGGATGCGTTGTGGGGCGCCGAGTGGCTGGAAACGCTGCACAGCTGGTTGGCCGATGGCCTGCTGGCGCTGGTTTGCGTGCACCTGCTGGCGGCGCTGGTGGAGAGTGTGCGGCTGCGTGAGAACCTGCCCTGGTCGATGGTGACGGGGCGGCGCAGGTCCGAGGATCCGTGAAGTGTAGCCCATCGCGGGGCAAGCCCGCTCCCACGCCAGACCTGCATGTTCAAAACTGGCGTGGGAGCGGCGGTTCGGCGTCCCGACTTGCCCCGCGATGATCGTCTCTACACCGCCGGGCACTGGTTGGTCACGCAGTGAATCCCGCCGCCACCCGCCGCGATCGCATCGATATCCAGTTGCACCACCTTGCGCCCCGGATACAGCTTCACCAACAACGCCCGCGCCTTCTCGTCGGCACTGCGATCACCAAACTGCGGCGCGATCACCGCGCCATTGATGACGAAGTAGTTGATGTACCCCGCCGCGAAGTCCGGATTGTCCTCGCTGAACTTGCTGCGCCGTGGCTTCAGTGGCGGTGACATCGTGTGGATCTCCAGCTTGCGGCCATCGGCATCGGTGGCATTGCGCAGGATTTCCAGGTGCTCGAGGGTCACTTTGTGATCGTACGAGTCTGGATCGTTGTCCAGGTTCGCCACTACCACGCCGGGCGCCGCGAAGCGCGCGTAGAAGTCCACATGGGCATCGGTGATGTCCTTGCCCTTGATGCCCGGCAGCCAGATGATCTTGCGCAGCCCCAGCCGCTCCTTCAGTTCGGCCTCGACCTGGGCCTTGCTCCAGCCGGGGTTGCGGTTGCTGTTGATCCAGCTGCTCTCGGTCATGATCCCGGTGCCATGGCCGTCCACCTCGATACCGCCGCCTTCGCCCACCAGTTCGCTCTGCTGGTACTGGGCGCCAGCCAGCCTGGCGACGCGGGCCGCCAGCTTGGCGTCGTAGCGGTGCTGCTGCTTGCCGCCCCAGCCGTTGAAGTTGAAGTCCACCGCGCCCAGCACGCCGTCGTCGTCAACCACGAAGTTGGCGCCGATGTCGCGCATCCAGATGTCGTCCAGCTCAGTCTCGACATAGGTGATGTTGTGGCTGCCGCATTCCTCCTCGGCGATGTCGCGCTCGCTGGCGCGGCAGAACACCGTCACCGGCTGGAACGCGGCGATGGCCCGGGCGATGCGCCCTAGCGCGGCCTGGACGTCTTCGGTGAAATCTTCCCAGATGGCGTCCTGGGCGCCGAAGGCGATGTAGGCGCGCTGGTGCTTTTCACCCTCGTCGGGCATGAACCAGCGGCCCGACTCGGCGGCGCGGGCGCGGGTGCCGCCGAAGGGCAGGCCGAAACTGGCGGCGGCGCCGAGGCCGGCGACGACGCTCATCTGTTGGAGGAAGGTGCGGCGAGTTGGCATGGGGTCAGTCCTGTGCAGTCTTGAAGCGGGTCCAGACGCGCATGCGCGCACGCATGTCGGCCTGGGGGATGTCCTTGCCCGGAATCAACCGGGTGTAGGTGGCATCGCTGAGGTAAATGTCCGGGTTGTCACGCAGGCGCGCATCCACCAGGGGGCGGGCCTTGGCGCTGGCGGTGGGGTAGCCGGTGAAGTTGCTGATCGCGGCCATGTTCTCCGGGCGCATGACGAAGTTGATGAAACGATAGGCGTATTCCGGGTGCTTGGCGTCGGCAGGGATGGCCATGGTGTCCATCCACACCGTGGTGCCTTCGCGGGGCACGCGGTACTGGAAGTCGATGGTCTTGCCCGCGGCCTCGGCGGTGCGCTGGGCCTGGATCACGTCGCCGCTGTAGCCCAGCGATAGGCAGGTGTTGCCGTTGACCAGCTCGGTGACCGGCTGCGACTGCAGCTTGCGCACATAGGGGCGAATGCCCTTGAGCAGTTCGCTGGCGGCGGCCAGGTCTTCGCGTTTGGCGCTGCGCGGCTCGCGACCGAGGTAGTGGAGGACCACGGCCAGCACTTCGTCGGGCGAGTCGATCATCGAGATGCCGCAGTCGGCGAACTTGGCCGCCAGTTCCGGCTTGAACAGCAGGTCGAGGCTGTCCAGCGGGGCGTCGGGCATGCGCTCGCGGATCTTCGCCGCATCCATGGTCAGGCCGATGGTGCCCCAGGTGTAGGGCACGGTGGCCTGGCTGGCCTTGGGGTAGCGGTCGTGCAGCTGGCGCAGGCCGGGCTCGATATCGTCGAGCGCGGTCAGTTGCTTGCGATCAAGCGCCTGCAGGCTGCCGGCGCGCATCAGTCGCTCGGCCACGGTGTCGCCGGGGAACACCAGGTCGTAGCCGCTGCGACCGGACATCAGCTTGGCCTCGAGCACTTCGCTGCCGTCCATGACGTCGTAGATCACCGGGATGCCGGTGTCGGCGGTGAAGCGCTTGAGGGTGTCCTCGGCAAAATAATCGGCCCAGTTGTACAGGCGCAGGGCATCCTGCTCGGCCTGGGCAGCGCTGGCGCAGGCCACCAGGGCGGCGATGGCGAGCAGTTTCGATGGACGGCTTGGCATGGTTCAGGCCCTCGCGGTCTGTGGGGTGCGGCCGTCCAGGCTGAGCAACGGCGCGTACATGCTGGGGCGACGGTCGCGGTAGATGCCCCAGCTAAGGCGGTCTTCGCGCATGCGTTCCAGGTCCAGGTCGTGCAGCCAGACGCCGCTGCTGTCGCGGTCGGCCTCTTGCAGCATCGCGCCCTTGTGGTCGCAGATGAACGACGAGCCGTAGAAGCGCATCGACAGGTTGTCGTCGCTGCGCGCCACCTCGTGACCGACGCGGTTGGCGGCCACCACCGGCAGCAGGTTGGCGGCGGCGTGGCCGCGCATGGCCATCTGCCAATGGTCACGCGAGTCCAGCTCGGCGGCGCCCGGCTCCGAGCCGATGGCGGTGGGGAACAGCAGCACCTCGGCGCCCATCAGCGCCAGGCAGCGCGCGGTCTCGGGGAACCACTGGTCCCAGCAGATACCGATGCCCAGGCGGCCGAAGGCGGTGTCCCAGACCTTGAAACCGGTGTCGCCGGGGCTGAAGTATTCCTTTTCCTGGTAGCCGATGGCGTTGGGGATGTGGGTCTTGCGGTACACCCCCAGCAGGCGGCCGTCGGCGTCGGCCACGGTCAGCGAGTTGAAGAAGGCGTTGCCGGCGCGCTCGTACCAGCTCAGCGGCAGCACCACGCCCAGCTCCTTGGCCAGGGCGGCGAAGCGCTTGAGCAGCGGGCTGTCGTGGTAGTCCTGGGCCAGGGCCTGGTGGCTGTGGCACTGCTCGATGCAGAAATACGGGGTGGCGAACAGCTCCTGCAGCAGGATCACCTGGGCACCCTGGGCGGCGGCCCGGCGCACCAGCTGCTCGGCACGGTCGAGGTTGGCGGCCAGGTCCCAGCTGCAGGCCATCTGCGTGGTGGCGATGCGCAAGGTGCTCATGGGCGCGCTCCCTGCCAGGCCGGCTGCTGCTGGGTGATGCAGTGGATGCCGCCGCCGCCGTGGGCGATATGGTCGATGCGCACCGGCACGACCTCGCGGCCGGGGAAGGCCAGGGCCAACTGCCGGGCGGCGGCCTGGTCGGCGTCGATGCCGTAGGCCGGCATGATCACCGCGCCGTTGGCCAGGTAGAAGTTGGTGTACGAAGCGCAGAACACCTCGGCCTCGGTATCCACGGCCGCCGTGGCCTCGTACAGGTCGAGCAACTCGAACGAGCGGCCTTGGGCATCGGTGGCCAACTCCAGGGCGCGGCGGTTCTCGCGGGCCACCTCGGCGTACACCGAGCCCTGGTCGTGGGTGGCGTCCACCAGCAGTACGCCGGGGCGGGCGAAGGCGCACACGCCATCGACATGGCCGTCGGTCATGTCGCCGGTGACGTACTGCGGGTCACCCGGCAGCCAGATGGTCTTGCGGATGCCCAGCAGGCGGGCGAAGCAGTCCTCGAAGTCAGCCTTGCTCAGGCCCGGGTTGCGGTTGGGGTTGAGCAGCACCGACTCGGTGGTGATCAGCGTGCCTTCGCCGTCGACATGGATGGCGCCGCCTTCGTTGCACAGCGGAGTGCTCAGGCCTTCGAGGCCGAGATGATCGAGGATGCGTCGGGCCAGGCTGCGGTCCTTGCCGTGCTCGGACTTGTCGCCCCAGGCGTTGAAGCGCCAGCTCAGGCCGGCCACGCCCTGCTGCGGGTGGATGAGGAAGGTCGGGCCGCTGTCGCGGCACCAGCTGTCGTCCACGGCCAGTTCGACCAGCTCGATGCCGGGGCCGCACAGTTCGCGGGCAATGGCCATGGCCGAGGGATCGACCACCATCTTCACCGGCTCGAAGCGCGCGATGGCGGCGGCCACGCGGGCATAGTCGCGCTGCACGTCGGCCAGGGTCACGCCCCAGCCCGCCTCCCACAGTGGCTTGTTGTGTGGCCAGATCATCCAGGTGGCGGCGTGGCGGGCCCATTCGGCAGGCATGCGCCAGCCGCTGTCGCGGGACAGGGTCATAGTGAACTCCGATCTATTAGGGATTTTTATCAACGAAGCCCGCCGTCGCGGGTGTTGCTGCCCATGTTATGGCTGGGAAACCGGAGCGACAAACGATAGATTTAGCGTATTTCTGATCAGTCAGGCTTATCAGCATGCTCAAGCATTGGCCCCCGCTCAACGCCCTGCGTGGCTTCGAAGCCGCCGCCCGTCTGGGCAGCTTCCACAAGGCCGCCGAGGCCCTGAACCTTACCCAGTCGGCGATCAGCCAGCAGATCCGCAGCCTGGAAAGCTATCTGGAGCAACCGTTGTTCCACCGCAGCGGGCGGAGCGTCAGCCTGACCGACGCCGGGCATGACCTGCTCAGCACCACCCAAGCCCTGTTGCAGCAACTGGCGGTGGGCATCCGTCGCCTCGACCAATACCGCAAGCCCAACCAGTTAGTGGTCAATACCACCCCGGCCTTCGCCCGGCATTGGCTGTTGCCGCGCCTGGCGGATTTCCACCAGCGTCACCCGGATGTCGACCTGTGGCTGTTTACCAGCTTCGAGGTCCCGGACATGGCCAACGAGACCATCGACCTGGCGATTCGCGACGATATCGGGCCGCAGGCTGAATGCAGCTTCACCGTGCTGCACCAGGACAGGTTGTATCCGGCTTGTCACCCGACGTTGCCCGAGACCGGGCGCACGACCTTGCACGGCGAGCGCGAGATGGACTGGAGTCACTGGCAGCTGGAAGGCGGCGAGGAGGTGGGGCAGCAGGGCAAGGGGCTGAACTTCTCAGACCCGGGGTTGCTGCTGGAGGCGGCGGGCGAGGGGCTGGGGATTGCCCTGGTCAGTCAACTGCTGGCGCAGCGGATGGTCGATGAGGGACGTTTGCGGCCCTTGTCGGCACAGCGCGTACGCGGGCCGGTGTGGAGCTGCCTGGTGCATTGGGAGAGCCAGGAGGATCCGCTGGCGCGGCAGTTCCTGGCGTGGTTGCGAGAGGCCCTGTCGCCTGTGTTGTCCTGATGGAACGGAACCTGTGGGAGCGGCCTTGTGTCGCGAAAGGGCCGCACAGCGGCCCCGGCGATCTTCGCGTCAACACTGGAACCCTGGGGCTGCTGCGCAGCCCTTTCGCGACACAAGGCCGCTCCCACAGGACCGCGCCAGCCTCAAGATCAACGCCGTACCTGTAGGCGCTGGCTTTGCCGGCAAATGGGAGCGTGCGGACAATGCAGCAATGCGAATCACCCCGTAATATGTGTCGGATATCCCGCGAGGGTAGTCTCACCCTCTAGATCAAACGGCAGCGCCCCGAATCCTGGCGCTGCCCCAGCCTAAACCTGACGAGGTACAGACATTGGCCATCATTCATCCCAAGGTTCGCGGTTTCATCTGCACCACGACTCACCCCAAGGGCTGCGAGCTCAACGTCCGTGACCAGATCGAAGCCACCCGCAAGCTGGGCGTGCGCGAGGATGGTCCGAAGAAAGTCCTGGTGATCGGCGCCTCCAGCGGCTACGGCCTGGCCGCGCGCATCACCGCGGCGTTCGGCTTCAAGGCCGACACCCTGGGCGTGTTCTTCGAAAAGCCGGGCACCGAGACCAAGGCCGGTACCGCCGGCTGGTACAACGCCGCCGCCTTCGACAAGTTCGCCAAGGCCGAAGGCCTGTACAGCAAATCGATCAACGGTGACGCTTTCTCCGACGAAGCCCGCGCCAAGGTCATCGAGCTGATCAAGAACGAAATGGGCGGCCAGGTCGACTTGGTGATCTACTCGCTGGCCTCGCCAGTGCGCAAGCTGCCGCAGACCGGTGAAGTTGTCCGCTCGGCGCTCAAGCCGATCGGCCAGCCGTACAAGTCGACCGCCATCGACACCAACAAGGACACCATCATCGAGGCCAGCATCGAGCCGGCCACCGAGCAGGAAATCGCTGACACCGTCACCGTCATGGGCGGCCAGGACTGGGAGCTGTGGATCGACGCCCTGAACGCTGCAGGCGTGCTGGCGCCGCAGGCCCGCACCGTGGCCTTCAGCTACATCGGCTCCGACATCACCTGGCCGATCTACTGGGACGGCGCCCTGGGCAAGGCCAAGCAGGACCTGGACGAAACCGCCCAGCGCCTGGGCAAGAAAGTCGGTGGCAGTGCCAACGTTGCGGTGCTCAAGTCGGTCGTTACCCAGGCCAGCTCGGCGATCCCGGTGATGCCGCTGTACCTGTCGATGGTCTTCAAGATCATGCAGGAGAAGGGTATCCACGAAGGTACCCAAAACCAGCTGGACCGCATGTTCCGTGACCGCATGTACCGTGCGGACGGTGCGCCGGCTGCACTGGACGACGAAGGCCGCCTGCGTCTGGACGACTGGGAACTGCGTGATGACGTGCAGGACGCCTGCCGTGCCATGTGGCCGAAGGTAACCACCGAGAACCTGTTCGAACTGACCGACTACGCCGGCTACAAGAAGCAGTTCCTCAACCTGTTCGGCTTCGAGCGCGCTGACGTCAACTACGACGAAGACGTGGCCACCGACGTACGGTTCGACTGCATCGAGCTGTAAGCAAGTCCTTGACCGCGCAGCCGTTGATGACGGCTGCGCGGTTCCCGCCGACGACTTGTTAATATTCTGAAACAAATCCTCCAATGGCCCTTTGCCATGGGCACCCTCTGCCTGATCTATACCCCAGCTATTGGCCTGGCAATTCCGCCGGGGCCGAGGAGGGAGCAATGGGCGCACTGCAAAAACTACAAGAACGCATTCGCCAGAAGGGCCTCAAGCGCACCTTCAAGACCTTGTTCGAACGTTACGTGTTCTTCCACTGGGAATTGTTGTGGATGGAACGCGACCTGATCAGTCCGGTGCCTCCCTACAACCTCAAGGCCCACACACCGGTCACCCTGGTGCAGATCACCACCGCCAACGCCGACGCCTTCGCCACGAATTTCGGCGACCGCGTCGAGACCATGCGTGAACTGGCCGCCGAAGGGCACACCGGGCACATGTACCTGGACGAGCAGGGCGATGCCGTGGCCTTCATCTGGGCCAGCGTGGTCGACTATCACGACAAGCACTACTACGGTTGCACCTTCCCGGTGAAACCGGGCGAGTTCTTCGAGTTCGGCGGCGAGATGACCCGCCCCTATTTTGGCAGCGAGCTGTCGGTGACGGCCCAGGTCGAGCTGTGGAACACCATGCGTGAAAAGGGCTGCCACAAGGTGGTGGACGTGGTGGAGACCCACAACGTGCCGGCCATGAAGCTGCACCTGCGCATGGGCTACCACGAGCAGGGACGGGTGATGCACGTGTACGGGCTGTTCGGGCGCTGGAAGCTGTTCCGCGAGACCCGCTACGACGGCTCGCGCCTGGCGGTGCTGCGCAAACCGGGTGTGGCCGGCGCGCTGCCCACCACCTAGCTATAACGGGGGTATGTTTGCTAGCGTTGGCGGACAACGCAGGGAGCGCGCCATGAGCAGCCTCACCCAACCCGCCAGTGCATTTCGCCAGCTCGCCGCCGACGGCTACAGCCTCGGCGGTTTTCGTTGGCGTCACGCCCAGACCGACGCCCAGCGCCCGCTGGTGATCATCAATGCCGCCACCTCGGTGCGCTGTCATTATTACTCGCGATTCGCCGATTACCTGTTCGCCCAGGGCTTCGATGTGCTCACCTATGACTACCGAGGTATTGGCGAATCACGCCCGGCTTCGTTGCGCGGTTTCAAGGCGTCGTGGAGCGACTGGGGGCGCCTGGATTTCGAGGCAATGTTGCAACTGGCCGCAGCCGAACAGCCCGGGCAACCGGTGCATGTGGTCGGCCACAGCTTCGGCGGCTGGGCGCTGGGGCTGGCACCTTCGGCCGCGCAGGTGCGCCGAGCGGTGCTGGTGGGCGCGCAGTTCGCCTATTGGCGCGACTATGCGGCGGACCAGCGCTGGCAACTGTTCGGCAAGTGGCATGTGGTCATGCCTTTGCTGACCCGGGTATTCGGCTATTTCCCCGGCAAGCGCCTGGGCTGGCTGGAGGACACCCCGGCCGGGGTGGTGCGTGACTGGAGTACCCGCACGCCGCGCTACGAGCACCGGCCCAGTGGGCGCCTGCTCGAGGCGCTGCCGTTCGAACAGGTGCGGGCGGCGACCCTGGCCATCAGCCTGACCGACGATCCGTTCGGCACGGTGGCGGCCACCGAACGGTTGTTGGGGTACCTGCGCCAGGCCGAGCGTCGGCACCTGCGGGTGGCGCCTGTGGATATCTCGGTGGCGGAGATCGGGCATTTCGCGTTCTTTCACGATCGGTTTCGTGAAAGTTTGTGGCCGATTGCGCTGGGGTGGCTGCGAGAAGGGCAGTTAGAGGGCCAGGTGCCGGGTAGCGTTATCAGTTGAGGGCCTCGTCGCGGGGCACGTCGCATCGGCGCACCGCCGCGACTTGCCCCGCGATGGGCGAGAGGCGAAGTCAGGCCATGCGCGCCAGCGGCTGGGCGGTGAACTTCACGCCGGCCAAACCATGCTTGATCAGCGCACGGATGTTGCCATGGTCGCTGCCCTCGGGGGTGGCCACCACGCTGCGGTAGTGCTCGCCGAAGGCCAGCAGCGCTTCCTGGTCGCTCAGCCCTTCCAGCAGCGCCAGGCCCAGGGTCTTGCACGAACCTTCGTTCTGCCCGGCGGCGTTGTGCACGTCGCCGTTGTCGAAGGCCTGAGGCTGGTAGCTGTAGTTCGCGGCGATGAACGCCAGGGTATCGGCGAAAACGTGCTCGCCGCTGGCGAGGCTGCTGCGCAGGGTGTTCAGGTCAGTCACGGGGTTTTCCTTGTTCGAACGCCGCCTGTTGCTCGGCGCTGGCTTCTTTCTGGTATTGGGCTTTCCACTCGGCGTAGGGCATGCCGTACACCTGCTCGCGGGCATCGTCCAGGCTCAGCTCGATCTGGCGATCGTCGGCGGCGGCCTTGAGCCATTTCGACAGGCAGTTGCGGCAGAAGCCGGAGAGGTTCATCAGGTCGATGTTCTGCACGTCGGTGCGTTTCTGCAGATGGTCGACCAGGCGCCGGAACGCGGCGGCTTCGAGTTCGAGCTGTTGTTGCGGGGTCATGGGCGGTGTCTCTTCAGGTCATGCGGTTCTTCAGATGGCGGCCACCGTTGATGACCACCTGGCTGCCGGTGCTGTACTGGCTTTCGAGCAGGAACAGCACGGCGTCGATCAGCGGGCGGGCGCCGGGTTCGAATTCGAGCAGGGCCTTTTTCAGGGTCTGCTGGCGGTACTGCTCGTCGCCGCCTTCCTTGAGGATCAACAGGCCCGGCAGGATACCGTTGACGCGCACCTTGGGCGCGTACTTTTCGGCAAACGACAGCACCATGTTCTGCAGCGCGGCCTTGGTCGCGGCGTAGCCGATATGGCTCTTGCTGCCGCGCGATGAGGTCTCGTCGCAGATATGGATGATGTCGGCCTTGTCCACCTTGTTCAGCCACTCGCCGAGGGCCAGGTTGAGGTGGTAGGGCGCCTCGACGTGCAGGCGGAACATGGTGTCGAGGTTGTCCAGGCCATCGTCGAGCCACAGCGAGGCGTTGTGGATGATCCCGCGCAGGCCGTCGTAGTGGCCGTGCAGGTGGTCGATCAGGGCCTGGCGGTCTTCGCTGCGGGTCAGGTCGGCCTGGAACTGCCGGATGTTCGGGTGGGCTGCCTGGGGATGCAGGCTGCGGCTGGCGCTGACCACCGTATGGCCGGCCTGGGCCAGCTCCAGGGCCAGGGCCAGCCCGACGCGCTGGCTGGCGCCGGTGATGAGGATTGGGCTGTTCATGTGCGGGCGGTCTGTTCGTCTGTCCGTGCGTGATGCCCCAGCATACCCGAACTGCGCGGCCTTGCGAGCCCGTGCCTCAGCGGCTGCGCAGCCCCTGGGCGCGGTCGCTCGGGGCAGGCGGCGCGGCGTTCAGCCAGCCGGCCAGCAGGCGGGTGGACAGTGGGATGAACAGGTACACCATCAAGGGGGTCAGGGCCAGGGTGCTGAGCAGCACGCGGGGCAGCAGTTCCAGCGCTGCCAGCCAGTGGCCGAACAGCAGGTTGAACAGCAGCGAGACCGGGAAGAACGCCAGCCAGATGGCCGTGGCCTGTTTCCAGCGCGGCGGTTTCTGCACCGTATTGGTGCCGAACCAGTCGTCGATGCCGCTTACGCGCCTCTCTTTGGGGCGTTCGAACAGACCGTCGCCGCGCTCAAGCCAGGTCCGGCGCGAGGCGGAATGCTCCCAGGCGTGCAGGGTCTGCTCGTCGGTGAAGCGGAAGATGATCTGGAATTCATCGCCCTCGGCCGGCGGCGCGAGGATGCCCGAGCCCAGGTAACCGGGGAAGTCGGTGGCCAGTTGCTCGCCTTCGTGCAGCCAGGCCAGCAGGTCCTGGTAGCGACCACAGGCGGCGCGGCGCGACACCATCAGGGTGACGGGTGGGGTAGACATCGTGTATCTCCTGGCGACGGGGCTGGCGGGTAGCCGGCCCCTTGGCATGCGGCCCGGGGTGGTGGGCGGCGCAGGCGTGCTTGCAAGAATCGGGCGCAGATTATGCGCAATCCGTCATGACCGGTCAGTTTCAGCGGCTGGACGGTCGTCAGCAGGCGGCGGGGGCCTGGGCGTGCAGCTCGGGGTGGGCCTGGCGGTGGGCCTGCAGGATGTACTCGCGCAGACGTTCGATTTCTTCGGCCGGGCTGTGCGACAGGTCATAGGCGGCCAGGCGCGGGCCGATGCGCCGACGCAGCACGCCGTGCAGGCCGATCGGCGGTATATCCGCGGCGGCGAAGCGCAGCTTGAAGTGGGACGGCGCCTCGCGCCGGCCACGGACCTCCAGCAGCACGCCCTTGAACGAGATATCCCGCACCCACAGGTCGCTGGCCTGGCCGCGGTCGTCGAGCAAGGCACTCGGCCGCTCCAGCGACAGGCGCCAGGGCCGCAGCATGGGGCCGTCCTCGTAGATGTCCGGCGAGCCCAGTTGCAGGTGGAGGGCGTGGAATTCGTCCTCGACCAGTTGCAGGGGGAAGCTCAGCTGCTGGTTGTTGAAGCTGGCCTGCAGGGTGACCTGCTCGTTGGCCACCAGGCGGGTGAGCAGGTCCTTCAGACGACGGTCGCCATTGACCAGCAGGCTCGACATGGGGTCGGCCAGGTTCAGCTGGGGCGAATGCTGCATGTCCTGGATGAAATCCAGTTCGTCCTGGGAGAGTAGGGCGTCTGCTTGCATGGTCGAACTCGAAGGGGCGATCGGTAAGGGCAATTTCTTCACGGCTGTCGACAGTAGCCAATACGCTTCGTTCCGGTCATTCGTCGGATAATCCTGAAGTGTGTGACTTTAGGCATAGGCGGCCTTTTGCCACTGTCGAGTGCTAGTATCCTACGTTTTCACTCAGTTTCGGAATCCTCACCCGATGAAAGTCGCCATTATTTCCGGTTCGGTATACGGCACCGCCGAAGAAGTCGCCCGTCACGCCGAGTCGCTGCTCAAGGCCGCCGGCCTTGAAGCCTGGCATGCCGCCCGCGCCACCCTGCAGGACATCGAGGGCTTTGCCCCGGACGCGTTGTTGGCAGTGACCTCGACCACGGGCATGGGCGAACTGCCTGACAGCCTGATGCCGCTGTACAGCACCATGCGTGACGTACTGCCGGCGGCCTGGCGCGGGTTGCCCGGGGCGGTGATCGGCCTGGGCGACTCCAGCTATGGCGACACCTACTGCGGCGGCGGCGAGCAGATGCGCGAGCTGTTCGCCGAACTGGGGGTGAACGAGGTGCTGCCGATGTTGCGGCTCGATGCCAGCGAGACGGTGACGCCGGAGACCGATGCCGAGCCGTGGCTGGCGGAGTTTGTGGCGGCACTCAAAGGTTAAATCGCCCGTGTAGGAGCGGCCTTGCCGCTCCTACACGTTCGCGTCATGCTTCGTCGCGTTCACGCAACAACGCCAGCCACGCCTGCGCCGCCCGCGACAGATAAGCCCCGCGCCGCCAGATGAAGGCGATGTCCCAGCGCAGATGTTCCGGCGCCCGTAACGGCAAACGCACCACCCCGGGCCGCTCCAGCGCCCGCGCGACGATCGCTGGCAGCAGCACCACGCCTTGGCCGGCCGCCACCAGCGCGGCGAGAAAGTCCGCCTGGCCGCTGCGTCCGCCTTCCCTGGGCGTGAATCCCTCCTGCTGGCAGGCACTGAGCAACCGATCGTTCAACACGAAGCTGCGCTGGTACAGCAGGAACGGCGTGTCGGCCAGTTGCGCCAGGGCGACGTCGGCTTGCCCGGCCAGTGGGTGGCTCGCGGGCAGCAGGGCCTCCAGCGGCTCGTTGCAAAAGGGTTGGTAGTCGAACGCCGGATCGCTCGGCGTCAGGCTGCCGCCCAGTTCCAGCTCGCCACTTCTCACCGCCTGCTCGACCATGCGGCTGCCGCCTTCGAGCAGCTGGATCGAGATGTTTGGATGCCGCCGCCGGTACTCGGCGAACAACCCGGCGAACAGCGCGTCGCTGCCCAGCAGCGGCAGGCCCAGGCGCAGCTCGCCGCGGGCCATCTGGCTGAGGTCGTCCAGTTCGCTCTGCAGCTCCTGGCGCTGGCGCAACAGCGCCTCGCCCCGCTCGAGGACGATGCGCCCGGCGGCGGTCAGCAGTAACTGCGAACCCTGGCGCTCCAGCAGCGGCTGGCCGATATCCTGTTCCAGCTGGGCGACCTGCTTGCTCACCGCCGACTGGCTGATGTGCAGGGTGATCGCCGCTTGGGTGAAACCGCCCCTGTGGACGACCTCGATGAAACTGCGCAGCTGTTTGAATTCCATGATCACTCGATTCCATTTTGGAATGGCTGTCAGTCTAACAATTCGCTTCTGGCCTGGGGGCGCGACTTCTACAATGGGCACGTTGTCGAGGAACCCCCGCCCATGAATCCTGCATTGCTGAAGAAAACCCTGCGCCTCTTCGCCGAGCTGGCGGTGCTGCTGGCCCTGTTCCTGATCGGTGGCCAGCTGGCCGCCTGGCTGGCCTGGCCGATCCCCGCCGGGGTGATGGGCCTGGCGCTGCTGCTGGTGCTGTTCGCCTGCGGCGTGCTCAAGCCGGCCACCCTGCAACTGGGCGCCGGCTGGCTGATGGCCGAGATGCTGCTGTTCTTCATTCCGGCGTTGATGAGCCTGCTGGACTACGGCAGTCTGCTGCGCAGCGAAGGTTGGCGCATCCTGCTGGTGATCGCGCTGAGCACGCTGCTGGTGATGGTGGTCACCGCGCTGACCGTGGAACTGGTGTGCCGCTGGAGGCTGCGCCATGAGCCTTGAACCCATGCCGCTGTTCTGGTTGGCGCTGACCCTGGGCGCCTACCTGGGCAGCCGCTGGCTGTACCGGCGCAGCGGGCGCTATCTGCTGTCGCCGCTGATCCTGGTGCCGGCGCTGCTGCTGGCGGTGGCCGTTCCGTTGCACACCGCCTACGCCGAGTACGCCCGTAACACCCACTGGCTGATGGGCGTGCTGGGCCCGGTCACCGTCGCCTTCGCGGTGCCGATCTGGCAGCAACGGGCATTGCTGGCACGGCATTGGCCGGCGCTGCTGGTGGGCATGCTGGCCGGCAGCGTGGCCTCGATCGGCAGCTCCTGGGCGCTGGCGCATTTGCTGGCGCTGGACGAGGCGGTCAGCCTGTCGCTGCTGCCGCGCTCGATCACCACGCCGTTCGCCATGCCGGTGGCCCAGGACCTGGGCGGCGTGCCGGAACTGACGGCGGTGTTCGTGATGTTCACCGGCGTGCTCGGGGCGATGTTCGGCGGCATCCTGCTGCGTTGGTTGCCACTGCGCACGCCATTGGCGCGGGGCGCGCTGTTCGGCGTCGGCGCCCATGGCGCGGGCGTCAGCCGGGCCCAGGAGGTCGGCCGCGAGGAGGGCTCGGTGGCCGGCCTGGTCATGGTCCTGACCGGGCTGCTCAACCTGCTGGCGGCGCCGCTTCTGATGAAGTTGATCTGACCGTTCGTGCTACTGACTCGCACGGTCATCAGGCTGGCTGCCAAGGCGACTTATCACCTTCGTATAGGCTTCTAGACTGAGCCTCGACATAGAGAGCACATGTATGTGCCGAGGTGACATGCAATGAACGCAGCCTTGCCCTCTTCCGACACTTATCCACCGGGACGACCGTGATGCCACTGGCCGAGATTCCATTGTGCGTCTGGCGCACCCGGAGCCAGGGTTTCACCTTCCGGGGCCAGAGCATCCGCTACTGGACGGCAGGGCAAGGAGAGCCCCTGCTTTTGCTTCACGGTTTCCCCACGGCCAGCTGGGATTGGCACTACCTGTGGGCACCCCTGGCCCAGCGTTTTCGCGTGGTGGCCTGCGACATGCTCGGCTTCGGCGATTCGGCCAAGCCCGCGGACCACGACTACAGCCTGCTCGAGCAGGCCGATCTGCAGCAGGCGTTGCTGGCGCACCTGCACATCGACCAGCCGGTGCACCTGCTGGCTCATGACTACGGTGGCAGCGTCGCCCAGGAACTGCTGGCCAGGCACCATGAGCAGCGGCTCAAGGTGGCCAGTTGCGTGTTCCTCAACAGCGGGCTGTTCCCCGAGAGCTGCCGCGTGCTGCTGGTGCAGAAGCTGCTGCTCAGCCGCCTGGGCTGGCTGGTCGGGCGCTCGTTCGGGCGCGACGACCTGGTGCGCAACGTCACCCAGGTCTACGGCCCCTGCACCCACCCCAGCGAAAGCGCCCTGGACGACTACTGGAGCCTGATCGCCTCCAATCGCGGCCCGCGCATCCTGCACCGGCTCATCAGCTTCCTGCCCGAGCGCAGGGCCCAGCGCGAACGCTGGGTCGCGGCGCTGCAACGCCCAGGCGTACCGCTGCGCTTCATCAATGGCGCGGTCGATCCGCTGTCCGGCGCGCACATGGTCGAACGCTACCGCGAACTGGTGCCGGAGCCGGACACCGTGGTGCTGCAGGGCATTGGCCATTACCCGCATACCGAGGCGCCGGTGCAGGTGCTGCGCCACTACCTGGCCTTTCGTGAACAACCGATGAGCTATGTGCCGCTGAAGGTCGCCTGGTCCTGACCGGGTGATCATCGCCGGGCGTTATCGGGCGGCATTCGCCACGGTGCGCTTGATTGCCCGGCCCCGGCGGCTGGCGGAGACTGCGTTGCATCCCTTCATTGCCAGGAGCCTTGAGCATGAGCGAACCAGTACGTCTGCAGGATCGAGTGGTGATCGTCACGGGGGCCGGTGGCGGCCTGGGCCGGGCCCATGCGTTGCTGTTCGCCGCGCGCGGCGCGCACGTGGTGGTCAACGACCTGGGCGGGTCGACCCATGGTGAAGGCGCCAACGCCTCGGCGGCCGACCGCGTGGTGGAGGAGATCCGCGCCGCGGGCGGTTCGGCGATCGCCAACCATGACTCGGTCACCGATGGCGCGCGCATTGTCGAGCAGGCCCTGGACACCTACGGCCGGGTCGATGTGCTGGTCAATAACGCCGGCATCCTGCGCGACAAGACCTTCCACAAGATGGAAGACAGCGACTGGGAGCTGGTCTACCGCGTGCACGTCGAGGGCGCCTACAAGGTCACACACGCTGCCTGGCCGCACCTGCGGGCGCAGAACTGGGGGCGGGTGATCTTCACCTCGTCCACCTCGGGCATCTATGGCAATTTCGGCCAGGCCAACTACGGCATGGCCAAGCTCGGCCTCTATGGGCTGACCCGCACCCTGGCCATCGAAGGTCGCAAGCACGGCATCCTGGTCAACGCCATCGCCCCGACCGGCGGCACGCGCATGACCGAGGGGCTGATCCCGCCGCAGGTGTTCGAGCGGCTGCAGCCCGAGTTGATCAGCCCGCTGGTGGTGTACCTGGGGAGCGAACAGTGCCAAGACAGCGGCGAGCTGTTCGAGGTGGGCGGCGGCTGGGTCGGCAAGGTGCGCTGGGAGCGCAGCCAGGGCGTGGGGTTCGACCCGCGCGAAGGGTTCACGCCCGAGCAGGTGGCGGACAACTGGGCGCGCATTGGCGACTTCGAGGGCGCCGGGCATCCGCAGGACAGCCTGCAGGCGTTGCAGCAGATGATGGCGAACCTGCAGAAGTATCCGTTGGGTTGAACAATGCCGGGGCCGCGCTGCGGCCCTTTCGCCGGTCTTGCGAATCCTGCACAAATAAAAAAGGCCGCTGCAATCGCAGCGGCCAATCGAGACGTTAGATCAAGGAGCTTCAAAATCAACGTCGGTGAACCTGGGCGGGCCCGAAAGGCAGGGGGGAGAGCCCTTCGTGCCGGCCAGTGAGATCAGAATAAGCGCTTGATCCCGTGGGAAAAATAGCGGCTTATGACATTCACCTTTACGTTTCGGGTAAAAGTGCCAGGCGGACTATAGCCAGCCTGCGCAGTGAAAATCCGTAATGCTTTGTAAGCCCTTTCACTGATCCGCGCCGTATCCCATCCGCCAGCTGGTGGCTTGGGTGGCGGCTAGCAGGCGCCGGGCGGCCGGGCCGTGCTCGTCGGCATGGAAGATCGAGGTCGGCCCGACCACGGTCATCACCGCGGCGACCTGACCCATGGCGTTGAACACCGGCGCGGACAGCGCATCCACCCCCGGCATCAGCAACCCGTGCACATGGTGCAGGCCGCGCTGGCGTATCTGCTCCAGCAGGGGCGCATAGTCGCTCGCCTTCTGGCCCAGCGTGGCCAGTTCCTGGTCGCGCAGCTCCACGGTCTCCCGCTCGGGCAGATGCGCCGCGAACACCAGCCCGGTGGACGAACTCAGCAATGGCAGCACCGAGCCGATCTGGGTCACCACCGTCACCGCCCGCACCGCCGGCTCGATGCTCACCACGGTCGCGCCTTGGTTGCCCCACACGGCGATGAAGCAGCTTTCGTTGAGCTCGTCGCGCAGCTGCGACAGCGGCAGCGCCGCCACCTTCAGCACATCGATGCTGCCCAGTGCCGCCATGCCCACCCGCAACGCCTCGCGCCCGAGCCCATAGTGGTTGGTGGCCGGGTCCTGTTCGGCGAAGCCGCTGGCGATCAGCGCCTGCAGGTAGCGGTGCACCTTGCTCGCCGGCATGTCCACGTGCTCGGCCAGGCGCGACAACGAGGTGGAGGGGGAGAGTTCGGCCAGGGCCTTGAGGATGTCGGTGCCGACTTCCGCCGAGCGGACCTTCTGTTTGCCGTTGTCGGCGCTGCTGCTGGCTTTGGCCATGGGGGACTTCTATGCGGAATTCTTGGGGTGGCGCCTTTATAGCTTGACGCCTGCGCGCGGGCAAATTACGTTATTCGTAATCTGATTACGATAAAAACAATGCAGACGCGCTGCCGCCCCTGGTGCCGGTTTCAGGATCGGGCCCGCAGCCAGCTGCCCGCAACGGCTCCCAGCAGCCCGGAGGCACCGATGACCCGCGACACTTCCCCTGAACTCGAGTACCTGAGCGGCTTCGGCAACGAATTCGCCAGCGAAGCCTTGCCCGGCGCCCTGCCGGTCGGGCAGAACTCGCCGCAGAAAGCTCCCTACGGGCTGTACGCCGAGCTGCTGTCGGGCACCGCCTTCACCATGACCCGCAGCGAACTGCGCCGTACCT
This sequence comes from Pseudomonas sp. DrBHI1, assembly GCF_002205115.1. NCBI lineage: Bacteria > Pseudomonadati > Pseudomonadota > Gammaproteobacteria > Pseudomonadales > Pseudomonadaceae > Pseudomonas > Pseudomonas sp. DrBHI1. The sequence continues at coordinate 86,046 of NZ_NIBE01000116.1, read as the reverse complement.
GGCTGTACCGCATCCGCCCGTCGGCGCTGCACCCGCGTTTCGAGCGCCTGGAGCGCCAGCCGCTGACCGGCGCGCTGGGTGCCATCAACCCCAATCGCCTGCGCTGGAGCCCCCAGCCGATTCCGTCCGAGCCGACCGACTTCATCGATGGCTGGCTGCCGATGGTGGCCAACTCGGCATCGGAAAAGCCGGCCGGGGTGAGCGTCTACATCTACCGCGCCAACCGTTCCATGGAGCGGGTGTTCTTCAATGCCGACGGCGAGCTGCTGCTGGTTCCGGAACAAGGTCGCCTGCGCATCGCCACCGAGCTGGGCGTGCTCGAAGTCGGGCCGCTGGAGATCGCGGTGATCCCGCGGGGCATGAAGTTCCGGGTCGAATTGCTCGATGCCCAGGCCCGTGGCTATATCGCCGAGAACCACGGCGCGCCGCTGCGCATCCCGGACCTCGGCCCGATCGGCAGCAACGGCCTGGCCAACCCGCGTGATTTCCTCACCCCGGTCGCCCATTACGAAGAGAGCAACGGCCCGGTGCAGCTGGTGCAGAAGTTCCTCGGTGAACACTGGGCCTGCGAGCTGCAGCATTCGCCGCTGGACGTGGTCGCCTGGCACGGCAGCAACGTGCCGTACAAGTACGACCTGCGCCGCTTCAACACCATCGGCACGGTCAGTTTCGACCACCCCGACCCGTCGATCTTCACCGTGCTGACCTCGCCCACCAGCGTGCACGGCATGGCCAACATGGACTTCGTGATCTTCCCGCCGCGCTGGATGGTGGCCGAGAACACCTTCCGTCCGCCATGGTTCCACCGCAACCTGATGAACGAGTTCATGGGCCTGATCCAGGGCGCCTACGACGCCAAGGCCGAAGGCTTCCTGCCCGGCGGCGCCTCGCTGCATGGGGTGATGAGCGCCCACGGCCCGGACGCCGAGACCTGCGACAAGGCCATCTCGGTGGACCTGGCGCCGCACAAGATCGACAACACCATGGCCTTCATGTTCGAGACCAGCCAGGTGCTGCGTCCGAGCCGCCAGGCCCTCGAAAGCCCGCAATTGCAGGCCGACTACGATAGTTGCTGGGCCACCTTGCCGAGCACCTTCAACCCGAACCGGAGATAACCGATGAACCACACCGCCATTGCCCGCAGCTGGGTCGAGCACGCCAACGGGCACCGCGACTTCCCGCTGCAGAACCTGCCCCTGGGCATCTTCAGCCGCCCAGGGCAGGCGCCACGTTGCGGCGTGGCCATCGGCGACGCGATCCTCGACCTCGAGGCCGTGCTGGCCGCTGGCCTGTTCGACGGCGCGGCCAAGGCCGCCGTCGAGGCCACCGTCGGCGGCGCGCTGAACGCCTTCTTCGCCCTGGGCCGTACGGCCCGCGTGGCCCTGCGCGAGCGTCTGCTGGCACTGCTGGACGAGGGCAGCGAGCACCAGGCTGCGCTGAAGGCCGCGCTGTACCCGGCCAGCGAATGCCAACTGCACCTGCCGGCGAAGATCGGTGACTACACCGACTTCTACGTCGGCATCGAGCATGCCAAGAACGTCGGCAAGCTGTTCCGCCCGGACAACCCGCTGCTGCCCAACTACAAGCATGTGCCGATCGGCTACCACGGCCGCGCCTCGACCATCCGTGCCTCCGGTGCCGATGTGCGCCGCCCCAAGGGCCAGACCCTGCCGGCGGGCCAGACCGAGCCGAGTTTCGGCCCTTGCGCGCGCCTGGACTACGAGCTGGAGCTGGGTATCTGGATCGGCCAGGGCAACGACATGGGCCAGCCGATCCCGGTGGGCGATGCCGCCGAGCACGTGGCCGGCTTCTGCCTGCTCAACGACTGGTCGGCGCGGGACATCCAGGCCTGGGAATACCAGCCGCTGGGCCCGTTCCTGTCCAAGAGCTTCATCACCACGGTGTCGCCGTGGGTGGTAACCGCCGAGGCACTGGAGCCATTCCGCTGCGCCCAGCCGGCCCGTCCGGAGGGTGACCCGCAGCCGCTGTCGTACCTGCTGGACAAGCGCGACCAGGCTGCCGGCGCCTTCGACATCGAGCTGGAAGTGCTGCTGCTGACCGAGCGCATGCGCGAGCAGAACCTGCCGGCGCATCGCCTGACCCTGAGCAGCACCCGCAGCATGTACTGGACCGTGGCGCAGATGGTTGCCCACCACAGCGTCAACGGCTGCCAGCTGCAACCGGGCGACCTGTTCGGTTCGGGTACCCTGTCGGGCGCCGCGCCGGGGTCGTTCGGCAGCCTGCTGGAGATCACCGAGGGCGGCAAGCACCCGGTGGAACTGGCCAGCGGCGAGGTGCGCAAGTTCCTCGAGGACGGCGACGAGATCATCCTGCGCGCCCGTTGCGTGCGCGAGGGCGTGGCCAGCATCGGCTTCGGCGAGTGCCGCGGCACCATCGTCGCGGCCAACTGAGGGGGCAGGGCGATGGAACTGTTCACCTACTACCGCTCCACCTCGTCGTATCGGGTGCGCATCGCCCTGGCGCTCAAGGGCCTGGACTACCAGGCCCTGCCTGTGAACCTGCTCAAGGGCGAACAGCGCGGCGCGGACTACCTGGCGCTCAACCCCCAGGGCCGGGTGCCGGCCCTGCGCCTGGAGAGCGGCGAGCTGCTGGTGCAGTCGCCGGCGATCATCGAGTACCTGGAGGAAGCCTTCCCCGAAACGCCACTGTTGCCCCGTGCGCCCGAAGCCCGGGCCAGGGTGCGCGGCGTGGCGGCGATCATCGGCTGCGATGTCCATCCGTTGCACAACGTCAGCGTGCTCAACCAACTGCGTCAGTTGGGGCACGACGAGGCCCAGGTCAACCAGTGGATCGGCCACTGGATCAGCCAGGGGCTGGCGGCGGTGGAGCAACTGATCGGCGATGACGGCTTCTGCTTCGGGGCGACGCCGGGCGTGGCCGACGTCTACCTGATCCCGCAGCTGTACGCGGCCGAGCGCTTCAACATCGACCTCGGCGGCTACCCGCGCATTCGCCGGGTGGCCGCCCTGGCCGAGCAGCACCCGGCCTTCCACCAGGCCCACCCGGCGAGGCAGCCCGACACGCCCGACTGATCGCCACCGCCCGCACCTGCACTCATAACAACAAAAGACAGGGACCTTGCGATGCACAACCAGATAGCCAGCTTTCGCGCGGCGCTCGACGCGCGCCCGGTGTCACCCTACCAGTGGCGCCTGCTGCTGCTGTTGATCCTGCTGTTGGTCACCGATGGTTATGACGCCCAGGTGCTGGGCTATGTGATCCCCGCGCTGGCCCAGGACTGGGGGCTGGAGAAGGCCGCCTTCGGGCCGGTGTTGAGCGCCAACCTGCTGGGCCTGACGGTCGGCTCGCTGGCGGTGACGCCACTGGCCGACCGCTTCGGCGTGCGCCGGGTGCTGCTGTGCTGCGTGCTGCTGTACGCCAGCCTGACGGTGCTGATGGTGTTCGCCTCTTCCCTCGACAGCCTGATGCTGGCGCGCTTTCTCTGCGGCATCGGCATGGGCGGCGCCATGCCCAGCGCCATGGCGCTGATGGCCGACTATGCGCCGCCTCGGCTGCGTACCCTGATGGTCACCCTGGCGGCCTGCGGATTCTCCCTGGGCGGCGCGGCGGGCGGCTTCGTCGCCGCGGGCTTCATCGATCATCACGGTTGGCAGGCAGTGTTCCTCGCCGGCGGCGTGGCGCCCTTGCTGCTGTTTCCGTTTCTGATGCTGTTCCTGCCCGAGTCGCTGCCGCGCCTGCTGCGCGACGCCCCGCCCTATGCGCGGTTGCAGCGGGTGACTGCCCGGTTGTTGCCCGGTTGGCAGATACCAGTGGCGCGGATCGCCAGCGACGAGCCGGCGGACAGCAAGCTCACCATGGTGGCGCTGTTCCGCGACGGTTTCGCCCGCCCGACCCTGCTGCTGTGGAGCACCTTCTTCGTCAGCCTGATCCTGCTGTACTTCATGATCAGCTGGCTGCCGTCGCTGCTGCAGGAAAGCGGGCTGGCGCTGAACCAGGCCAACCTGGTCACCTCGCTGTTCCTGTTCGCCGGCACCTTCGGTGCCGTATGCCTGGCCTGGTGCGCCGACCGCATGGCCAACAAGGCCTATCTGCTGGCCGCCGTGCTGCTGGGGGCAGCGCTGTTCAGCGTGCTGGTCGGCCTGAACCATGATGACCCGCGCTGGCTGGTGCCCAGTGTGTTCGCCGCCGGCTTCTGCATCATCGGTGGCCAGCTGACGCTCAATGCCTTCGTCAGCAACTTCTACCCGGCCCAGGTGCGCGCCACCGGCACCGGCTGGGCCCTGGGCGTCGGGCGCTTCGGCTCGATCCTCGGGCCGCTGCTGGGCAGCCTGCTGCTGACGTTGCACATGCCAGTGGAGCAGATCTTCTTCTTCTGTGCCGTCCCGGCCGTGCTGGGAGCGTTGTTGATCAGCCGGGTGCGGGCGCCGCGGCCGCGTGAGCCGAAGGTCGCGGGCGAGGCCTTAATGGATTGAGCGCTTGGCGCTGGGCAGCTGGCCGAGGCGCTCGCTGAGTTTCAGGCGTTGCAGCGGGTCGTCAGTGAGCAACAGGGCGTGCTCCAGGTCGAAGCGTTCGGCCTGGGGGCAGTCCAGGTGCTGGTACAGCGTGGCGCGGGCCAGGTAATCGCTGACCTGCACCGGGCCCAGTTGCATGACCCGTTCGGCATCGATCAGGGCGGCCAGGTTGTTGTCGTTGCTGGTATGCAGCTGGCGCAGGTTACGCGACAGGCGCTGGAGCATCTGTCTCGGCGAAGCGCCGCGCAGGTGCTCGGCGGTCAGCGGCAACTGCGGGCCGTACTGGCGGGCGAGCAGTTCGCGGCAGTCGTTGGGGTAGAGGCGCCGGCCACCACAGGGGTCGAGCAGGTGATCGGCGCCGGGTACGCGCAGCAGGAAATGGCCGGGGAAGTTGACGCCCTCCAGCGGGATCGACAGGCGGCGGGCCAGTTCCAGGGCGAGGATGGCCAACAGCAACGGCTGGCCGCGGCGGCGCTGCAGCACCTTGTCCATCAGGGCCGCCTGCGGTCGCAACGGGTGGTATTCGTCCTGCTGGAAGCCCAAGGCGTTGAGCTGGCGTAGCAAGGGCTGGGCCAGCTCGTTGAGCGGCAGCATCGGCAGGCTGGTGCTGACGTCGCGTTGCAGTTCGTGCAGTCGGGCCAGGCCGGCTGCGGGCTCGACACTGGCGTCATGCTCGGCGGCAATCCACAGGGCAGCTTCCAGCAGGGCGACCGGCTCGCGTTCCAGGCAGGCCAGGCAGGCTTGGCGTGGGTTCATGGGACCTCTCCATCACGCTTAACTTGTAGCCCTGGCGCGGCTTTTCGTCCAGTGGTCCGTCCGTGCGGTGTCCGGCCTCGACCTGTTTATACTGGTAGGAGCACCTCTTTGGGGAGCCCGTCTATGTTCGAGCTCATGCAAAGCACCCGCGCCCAGTCACTGCACCTGTTCATCGACCCGCCCACAGGCCTGAAGGCCGTGGTGGTGATTCACAGCGAACAACTGGGGCCGGCCATGGGCGGCTGCCGCTACCTGCCCTATGCCGACGACGAGAGCGCCATGGCCGACGCCATCCGCCTGGCCCAGGGCATGAGCTACAAGGCGGCCCTGGCCGGGCTGCCGATGGGCGGTGGCAAGGCGGTGATCGTGCGTAATCCGCACGTGGAAAACCGCGCGGCGCTGTTCGAGGCCTTCGGCCGCTTCGTCGACAGCCTACAGGGGCGATTCATCACGGCGGTGGACAGCGGCACCTCGACCCTCGACATGGACTGTATTGCCCAGTCCACTCCCTACGTGACCAGCACCACGGCCTCGGGCGATCCGTCGCCCCATGCGGCCATGGGTGTGTTCGCCGGCATTCGCGCCACCTCCATGGCCCGGCTGGGCAGCGACAACCTGGAGGGGCTGCGGGTGGCGGTACAGGGCCTGGGCAATGTGGGCTACGCCCTGGCCGAGCAACTGCATGCGGCGGGCGCCGAGTTGCTGGTCAGCGACCTGGACCCGGGCAAAGTGCGCCTGGCGGTGGAGCAGTTCAGTGCCCATCCGGTGGCCCATGAGGCCTTGATCAGCACCCCGTGCGACATCTTCGCCCCCTGTGGCGTGGGGCCGGTGCTCAACGGGCAGAGCGTGATGCAACTGCGCTGTGCGGCGGTGGCGGGGTCGGCGAACAACCAGCTGACCACGTTGCAGGTGGCCGACCAGTTGGAGAGTCGGGGGATCCTGTACGCGCCGGACTACGTGATCAATGCGGGCGGGTTGATCTATGTGGCGTTGACCCATCGGGGGGAAACTGTGGGTAGCATCACCGCGCACCTGGCGCGAATTCCCACGCGGCTGACCGAGGTGTTCGCCCATGCCCAGGCAGAGAAACGGTCGCCGGCGCGGGTGGCGCAAATGTTGGCGGAGCGCTTGCTGTATGGCTGAGGGCCTGGGCGCGGGGCTTGCCCCGCGATGCGGTCATTCGGCCGCGCCACCTTCGAGCAGCTCTGCCAGCGCATCCGGCTGGCTCTTGAACGCCCGGGCGAACACATCGCGGTTCTTGGCCATGTAGATACCGGCTTCCTCGACCTGCTGTTCGCTCAGCGACGGCACGGCCTTTTGCAGCACCTCGGCCAGGCGCTCGGCCAGTTCGAGCATCTTGTCGTGACGGTCTGCTTCGGCCTTATCCATGAACAAGCGCTCCGGGTCGCGGCTGCTGCGGTACACCACTTCGACGGCCATTCATCACCTCTGTGCCTTTTTGCTGGTTGGGTTGCGGGTAACTGTATTTTTATACAGTACATCGCTCGACCATCATCCTGCAACCGCAATGATGGCCCGGCAAACTGAAAATCAGCGTAGCCCACAGGTGCCCTGCGGCAATCGGACGCCTTCCAAGACAGGGGCAGTGGCCCTTTAACTGCATGGCACAAGACCTTCAGCCGTATCTAGGAATCGAACATCGTGAACATCAAATGGGCAGAAAGACTGCGCAAAGGCCTGCACGGCTCCGCCGACTCGCTGGGCAACCTGTGCGTGGAAGCCTTCCACTACCTGGCGCTGTTCGGCATCGGCGCGATCACCGCCTATGCGGCGGTGGCGACCTTCATGGACATGCTGGGCAAGGGCGGGGTCAGCGTCGATGACATCCTGCTGCTGTTCATCTATCTGGAGCTGGGGGCGATGGTGGGGATCTACTTCAAGACCAACCACATGCCGATCCGCTTCCTGCTCTATGTGGCGATCACTGCATTGACCCGCCTGCTGATCGGCGATGTCTCGCACCACAAGGCGCCGGATGTCGGGCTGCTGTACGTGTGCGGGGGCATCCTGCTGCTGGCATTCGCCATCCTGGTGGTGCGCTACGCCTCGTACCGTTACCCGTCGACCAAGGCGCTGGATGCCAGCGGCAAGGAAGTGGACGAGGGCAAGTAGCGCTTAGTTGGCACTGCCGGCGGCAGGAAAGCGCTGCTCGCCGTGCCAGGTGCGGGTCAGGGCCGCCAGCACCTCCAGTGGGTTCTGCCCCAGCTCGATGGCCAGGCCCAGGCGGATGCTGTCGATGACCCGCTGCAGGCGCACTGGGTCGTTGCGCTGGGCCTGGCTGATCAGGCGCCTGGCGACCACGCCGCTGTCGTCGGACAGGGTCAGCATGATGCTGCCGTCCAGGCGCTCGATGCTCAGGTTGACCCGGTACTCGGGGGCGAAGGCGGCGCTGATCTGATCGAAAGGGTTGTTCATGGTCGGGGTCTGCAGTGAATGACTGCAGGGGTTGACCGGAGGCGGCCGGGGTTGGTTCAGGCCCGCTGATCGGCCAACAATGAAAACGCCCGGCGCCAGGCCGGGCGTGCTTGTCTGAACCCTTGTCGGTCAGGCGTCTGGATCGCTCAGTTCCAGGGCGCCGCGCTTGCTGCGCAGTTTGCCGTAGAAGTGTTCCAGCGCGTGGTTCAGCTTGCTGGCGGCGCCATCGACGGCATGTTCCAGCGAAGTGGCGGTGTGGGTCACGGAGATCGGCTGGTGGCCTTTCGGGCGAGCCTCCATCTGGCAGCGTTTGTCGTGGGGACCGGGCTTGGCGCCGTTTTCGTCACGCAGGTGGACTTCAATGCGGGTGAGGTCGTCCTCGTAACGTTCGAGGCTGCTTTGCAGGGTACTGCGGACCCATTGGTCGAGACGGATGTTGCCTTCGATGTGGTTGCTGCTGTTGACCTGGATTTGCATGATTCAATCCTTATTCAGCTTGCTCGCGAGAGGCGTGCCTAGGCCACTGAGGGCGTTGGGTTTTCTGCGCCTCTTGACTCTAAAGTCAGGCAACCGACGGACGAATTCAAGCCCTTTTGCAAAATAAATTTCCTGTTGCAAATCGGTCCGCCCACAGCGATACCTGCCGATCACTGCAATCAATGATGCTGTGACACGCACTTGGCGGCCCCTAAGCTCGGGCGCATCCATTTCATCCCTCGGGAGCGCCGCATGTCCAGCAACCCTCTGTTCCAGCCCTTCACCCTCGGCTCCCTCGACCTGCCGACCCGCGTGGTCATGGCGCCGATGACCCGTACCTTCTGCCCCGGCGGCGTGCCCCACGACGGCGTGATCGAGTACTACCGCCGCCGCGCCGGCGCCGGTGTCGGCCTGATCATCACCGAGGGCACCACGGTCGCGCACAAGGCCGCCAACGGCTACCCCAACGTACCCCGTTTTCACGGTGAGGATGCCCTGGCCGGCTGGAAACGCGTGGTCGAGGCCGTGCACGCCGAGGGCGGGCGCATCGTGCCGCAGTTGTGGCATGTGGGCAGTGTGCGGCGCCTGGGCACCGAGCCGGACGCCGCGGTCCCGGGCTATGGCCCGAGCGGCAAGGAAAAGGACGGCCAGGTGCAGGTCCACGGCATGAGCCGGGAGGATATCCGCGAGGTGATCGCCGCCTTCGCCCAGGCGGCGCGCGATGCCCAGGCCATCGGCATGGACGGCGTGGAAATCCACGGCGCCCACGGCTACCTGATCGACCAGTTCTTCTGGGAAGCCAGCAACCGTCGCGATGACGAATATGGCGGTGACCTGGCCGGGCGCTCGCGTTTCGCCATCGAACTGATCAAGGCCGTGCGCGCGGCCGTCGGCCCGGACT
>NZ_NIBE01000116.1:20739-76956 GCF_002205115.1 Pseudomonas sp. DrBHI1 | reverse complement strand
GCCCCTGTCCGAGGCGGGCGTGGATATCTTCCACTGCTCCACCCGGCGCTTCTGGGAGCCGGAGTTCGAGGGCAGCGAACTGAACCTCGCCGGCTGGACCCGCCAGCTCACCGGCAAGCCGACCATCACCGTGGGCAGTGTCGGCCTGGATGGCGAGTTCCTGCAGTTCATGGTCGCCACCGACAAGGTGGCCAAGCCCGCCAGCCTCGAAGGGTTGCTGCGCCGCTTGCACGACCAGGAGTTCGACCTGGTGGCCGTGGGACGCGCTTTGCTGGTGGATGCCGAATGGGCGCGCAAAGTGCGGGAAGGGCGTGAAGACGATGTGCTGCCGTTCAGCCGTGAGGCGCTGACGACCCTGGCTTGATCACCAGTGGCGGGGTTTGTTCGCGGGCGGCCTGCGGCTGGCGGCAGGCGCCGTACAGGTAGCCCTCGAACTGCTCGACGATCGCCGGCCAGCCCTGGCGGCTGGCGTGCTGGCGGGCGTTCAAGCGCACCCGGCGCAGGGTTTCGCCTTCCTCCAGCAACCAGCAGGCGGCGTCGATGAACGCTGCCTGGTCCCCCGGCATGGCCAAGGCGCCACTGTGGCCGTGGCGGATATGCTGGGCGGCGGCGGCTTCGTCGTAGGCGACCACGGCCAGTCCCGAGGCGAGCGCTTCGAGCACGACGTTGCCGAAGGTTTCGGTCAGGCTTGGGAACAGGAAAAGGTCGCCGCTGGCGTAGTGCTCGGCCAGTACCTCGCCGCGCTGCGCGCCACAGAACACGGCATCGGGCAGTTGCTGTTCGAGTTGTCCACGCAGCGGGCCATCACCGACGATCACCAGGCGCAGGCGCCGCTGCGGATAGGCCTTGCCCAGGGCCTCCATGCAAGGACGCAGCAGGGCCAGGTTCTTCTCCGCGGCCAGGCGCCCGACGTGTAGCACGGCAATATCGTCCACACCCAGCCCCCACTGCTCGCGCAGGGCCTGGCTGCGGCGTGCCGGGGTGAACAGGCTGGCATCGACCCCGCGGGCCATCAGGCCGAGCCGTTCGAAGCCGCGGCGCTCCAGCTCCAGGCGCTGGCTGACGCTGGGCACCAGGGTGATGGCGGTGCGCCGATGGAACCAGCGCAGGTAGTGGGTGAGCATCCGCGACAGCAGGCCCAGGCCATACTGCCCCGAATATTGCGGGAAGTTGGTGTGAAAGCCGCTGACCACCGCCACGCCCAGGCGTCGTGCGGCGCGCAGGGCGCTCAGGCCCAGCGGGCCTTCGGTGGCGATGTACAGCACATCCGGGCGCTGCCTGCGCCAGCGACGCCACAGCTTGTGCATCGACACCTCGCCCCATTGCAGGCCTGGGTAGCCCGGCAATGGCCAACCTCGGCACAACAGCAGGGTCTCGTCGTTGCCGGCCCCGTTGTCGGTGGCTTGGCGCGGGCGGATCAGTTCCACCTGGTGGCCGCGCCGGCGCAGCCCTTCGCTGAGGCGTCCAAGGGTGTTGGCCACGCCATTGATCTCGGGTGGGAAGGTTTCGCTGACCAGGGTAATACGCAGGGACGGTGTGCTCATGGGAAAAAGTCTGGGCCGCCCCCGTTTCGGGCATGTGACGCCTTTGTGACGGGTACGTGACGCCTGATTTCCGGCACTTGCATCCGTTTGAATATTTCCTTGCAAGGCACTCAAGAACCCTCGCCACGCAGCCGATGCAGAGGCATTCGACTCTATGAATTCGCTCCGGGAGAGCGGCCATGTTCAACAGCAAATTGAAGAAAGAAATCCAGCAACTGCGCGAAGAGCTGATGTCCATCGAGCAGGTCAAGAACAGCCTCGACAGCGAAATGCTGGTGCTCCAGCTCGATCCCCAGGGGCGCATCGAGTCGGTCAACGGCAACTTTGAGGCCGAGATGGGCTATCGCGCCGAGCAACTGATCGGGCGCAACATCGAGGAGATCGTGCCCGCGCATGTGAAGAAGCTCGATTTCTACCAGCGCATGAAGCAGGCCATCACCCGTGGCGAGCACCTCAACGGTGCCTTCCGTCTGCTGCGCGGCAACGGTGACGAGGCGTGGCTGCGTTCGATCCTGCAGCCGGTCAAGAACAGCGAAGGGCGCATCAAGTACTTCTCCCTGCACTCCAGCGACCTGACCCGCACCATCGAGACCTCCCGCGAGCACGAGAGCCTGATCAAGGCGCTGATGCGCTCCACCGCGGTAATCGAGTTCAACCTCGAAGGCCAGGTACTGACTGCCAACGACCGCTTCCTGCAGACCATGGGCTACAGCCTGGAGCAGGTGCGCGGCAAGCCGCACCGTATGTTCTGCGAGCCGGAAGAAGCCAACTCGCCTGGCTACCAGGAGTTCTGGAACCGCCTGCGCCGCGGCGAGTTCGTCGCCGAGCGCTTCAAGCGTATTGATTCCCATGGCCGGGTGGTCTGGTTGGAGGCTACGTACAACCCGATCATCGACGCCCACGACGTGCTCTACAAAGTGGTCAAGTTCGCCACCGTGATCACCGACCAGGTCAACCAGGAACTGGCCGTGGCCCAGGCCGCCGACATTGCCTACACCACCTCGCTGGAGACCGACGACAGCGCACGCAAGGCCACCGACGTGGTGACCCAGACCGTCGAGGTGATGCGCGGCCTGGAAGGTTCGATGCAAAACGCCGCCGATGGCATCCAGGCGTTGGACAAGCAGTCAAAGGTGATCGGCGCGATCATCAAGACCATCAGCGACATCGCCGGTCAGACCAACCTGCTGGCGCTCAACGCCGCCATCGAAGCCGCCCGCGCCGGCGAGCAGGGGCGCGGCTTCGCCGTGGTCGCTGATGAAGTGCGTCAGTTGGCCTCGCGCACCAGCAGCGCCACCGAGGAGATCGCCAAGGTGGTGCAGCAGAACGAACAGCTGGCCCAGGCCGCGGTGGACATCATCGACACCAGCAAGCGCCAGGCCGAGCAGGGCCTGGCCCTGGCCGCCGATACCGGCGGGGTGATCGTCGAGATCCAGGAAGGGGCGAAGAAGGTGGTGGATGCGGTGGGGCAGTTTTCCAGCCAGTTGAGCCACTGACCGGACTTAAGCCATCGCGGGGCAAGCCCGCTCCCACGCATTGCGCGTGGGAGCGGGCTTGCCCCGCGATGGCTTCATTCAGGTACGCTCACGCACCCAGAACAGCGTCGCTCCGGCCACTGCCGCCGGCATCATCAGCACGTTGACCCCCGGAATCATCAGCGCAAGATAAGTGATCCCGCCAAACCCCATCGATTGCCAGCGCTTCTGCCGCAGCCAGGCGAGCATGTCCTGCCAGCTCATCTTGTTGTTGTCCGCCGGGTAGTCGATGTACTGGATCGCCATCATCCAGATCCCGAACACCAGCCACAGTGGCGCGGCGATCACGTTCACCACCGGGATGAACGAGAGGATGAACAGGCCGATGGCCCGAGGCAGGAAGTAGCCCAGCTTGCGCATCTCACGGCTGAGGGTGCGTGGCACCATGGCCACCAGCTCGGCCCAGCTGAAGGGCGGGAAGTTGTCCTGGCCGCGCACCACCACCTCGACCTTTTCCGCCAGGAAGCCGTTGAACGGCGCGGCGATGACGTTGGCCAGCAGGGTGAAGGTGAAGAACACCATCAACAGCACCAGGGCAACGAACAGCGGCCACAGGATGTAGGTGAGAAAGCCCAGCCAGTCGGGCAGGGTGGGCATCAGCGCATCGACCCACAGGCTGAACTGATGGCCGGCGAAATAGATCAGGCCGCCGAACAGCAGCAGGTTGACCGCCAGGGGCAGCAGCACGAACAGGCGCAGGCTCGGGCTCAGGACCAGTTTCAGGCCTTCGCGCAGGTACTGGGGGCCGGACAGGACGGGGGCTTGCATCGGAATGCTCCGCTTGAGGAAAACGCGCTGACCTTACCGAGTTTGGCGCGCGGACGAAAGGCACCGCGCCTCTGGGAAACGGTGTGTAACAAAGCACTGGGACAATGGCTGCCGGATAGAGACTGTCTATAAGGTGGATTGTCGAAGGATATTTCCTTAATCTCTGCGGCCTCGCTACAGTGCGCTCAACTTTTTCGGTTTTGGACCAACGCGTTGTAGCCTTCCCCAAGTGCTGCGTGGGTCCCTTTTAATTCCAGCTGGCGCAACCGGCACCTAGATGCCCCGTGCGGCCCGCTCGACAGGAGTTCGACATGTCTGAAGTACGTCATTCGCGCGTCATCATTCTCGGTTCCGGCCCTGCCGGTTACAGCGCCGCGGTGTACGCCGCCCGTGCCAACCTCAAGCCGCTGCTGATCACCGGCATGCAGGCCGGCGGCCAGCTGACCACCACCACCGAAGTCGACAACTGGCCGGGCGACCCCCACGGCCTGACCGGCCCGGCCCTGATGCAACGCATGCAGGAGCACGCCGAGCGCTTCGAGACCGAGATCGTCTTCGATCACATCAACGCCGTCGACCTGGCCAACAAGCCGTTTACCCTGCGCGGTGACAGCGGCACCTACACCTGCGACGCGCTGATCGTCGCCACCGGCGCCAGCGCCCGCTACCTGGGCCTGCCGTCGGAAGAAACCTTCATGGGCAAGGGTGTGTCGGCCTGCGCCACCTGCGACGGTTTCTTCTACCGCAACAAGCCGGTCGCCGTGGTCGGTGGCGGCAACACCGCCGTGGAAGAAGCTCTGTACCTGGCCAACATCGCCAGCAAGGTGACCCTGGTGCACCGCCGCGACACCTTCCGCGCCGAGAAGATCCTGATCGACAAGCTGCACGCCCGTGTCGCCGAAGGCAAGATCGAGCTCAAGCTCAATGCCACCCTGGATGAAGTGCTGGGTGACAACATGGGCGTGACCGGTGCGCGCCTGAAGAACAACGACGGCAGCTTCGACGAAATCAAGGTCGACGGCGTGTTCATCGCCATCGGCCACACCCCGAACACCTCGCTGTTCGAAGGCCAGCTGACCCTGAAGGACGGCTACCTGGTGGTCCACGGTGGCCGTGAAGGCAACGCCACCGCCACCAATGTCGAGGGCGTGTTCGCCGCTGGCGACGTGGCCGACCACGTCTACCGCCAGGCCATCACCTCGGCCGGTGCCGGCTGCATGGCGGCCCTGGACGTCGAGCGTTACCTGGACGGCCTGGCCAACGCCGCGCACTGATCCAGCCTTTGCGGGCCAGCCCCGCGATAAAAAAACCGGCCATCTGGCCGGTTTTTTTGTACTCGCGTTTCAGCTCACAGGCTCAGGCGCATCGACAGGTCCACCGCCTTCACGTCCTTGGTCATCGCGCCGATCGAGATGTAGTCCACCCCCGTCTCGGCAATCACCCGCAGGGTGGTCTCGTTGACGCCGCCGCTGGCCTCCAGCTTGGCCTTGCCGGCAGTGATGCTTACCGCTTCGCGCATCTCATCCAGGGTCAGTTCGTCGAGCATGACGATATCGGCCCCCGCCGCCAGCGCCTGACGCAGTTCGTCCAGGCTTTCCACCTCGATTTCCACCGGTTTGCCTGGGGCGATGCGATGCGCCGCCGCCACGGCCTCGGCCACGCCACCGCTGGCGGCGATATGGTTTTCCTTGATCAGGAAGGCGTCGTACAGGCCGATGCGGTGGTTGTGGCAGCCGCCGCAGGTGACCGCGTACTTCTGCGCCAGGCGCAGGCCGGGCAGGGTCTTGCGGGTGTCGAGCAGGCGCACCTGGGTGCCTTCCACCAGGTCGGCCAGGAAGCGCGCGCGGGTGGCCACGCCCGAAAGCATCTGCAGGAAGTTCAGCGCCGTGCGCTCGCCGCTGAGCAGCGAGCGCGCCGGGCCTTCGAGGTGGAACAGCACCTGGTTGGCCGTGGCCCGCTCGCCGTCGGCCACCTGCCAGTGCACCGCCACCCGTGGGTCGAGCTGGCGGAACACCGTATCGACCCAGGCGGTGCCGGCGATCACGCAGTCCTCGCGGGTGATGATGGTCGCCTTGGCCAGGCGCTCGGCCGGGATCAGCTGGGCGGTGATGTCGCCGCTGCCGATGTCCTCGAGCAGCGCGCGGCGCACGTTGGCTTCGATTTCGGCGGTCAGGTCGGCGAGGCGTAGGTTCGGCATGGTCGGCTCCACAAGCTAGGTGCCGCGATTATAGGGCAGGGGGGCGGCGTGTACAGCTGCCGGGCAGATGACCTTTGGTCAGGCGGTTTGAGCATTCCTGCGAACGCACTGTCAGTTGAGGCGCACGAATGGGGTGCTGGCAGCTGTCGGTGTTTTCACCGATAATGGCGACCAGTATTTGGCGTCATAGCTTTGACGATCCCCTTTCAGTCGAACAACGCAACATCCAGCAAGGAGTTCGGGATGCATGATGAAGGCAAGGTGGTGCCCCTGGCGGCCGCCATCGACCGGGGTGCGCGCGCGCCCTCGCCATGCCTTCCCGTGCTGCTCCTGCAGGTGCGCGACAAGGCCGCCCTGCAATTGCGCCAGGGATTGCAGGCTTTGTTCGACAATGCCGATGACACCCTGTTTGAAATGGCCGACAAGGCCAGCGGCCGCCTCGACCAGAACCTGTATTTCGAAGCCATGCGCGACTTGCGCCTCAAGCGCAAGAGCATCGAGCGGGGCTTCCTCGACACGTTCTACGAGGCCTTCGCCCGTATCGGCCAGGGCGACGGGCTCGAGTCCCTGGTCAGGGCGCAGACGCAGGACAAGCCGTCACTGGAGCGCTCGGTGGCCGTGCAGGCCATGGTCGACCGGGTGCTCTCCCGCGACGGCTTTCTGCTTGAGCAACTGAATCTGCGCTTCACCACGCTGCTGGAGCTGCCGGTGGCCAGCGCAAGCAATCCCCTGGGGCCCGGCAACCTGTGTGGCTACTTCCTGGATGCCGGGCGCAACCTGGGAGTCGGTGCCAGCGTCAAGATGGTGCTGCTCAAACTGTTCGAGCGCTACGTGCTGCGCGACCTCGACCTGCTCTACGGCGAGGCGAGCCAGTTGCTCGCCAGCGCCGGCGTGCTGCCGGAGCTGATGCCCGCCCCGCGGCGCCGCGCCGAGGACCGCCGCAGCATCGCCCGGCGCGTCCCGACCAGCCCGGCGCAGGGCGGCTTGTCCGACTCGGCCGGCCAGGCGTTCTTCGCCTCGGTGCAGGCGTTGCTGGCGCCGGTGCGTGGGCGTGTCGCGCCGCGGCTGCAGGCGGCCGGATCCGCGCAGCCGACCAGTACCGGCGACCTGCTGCGCCTGCTCACCCACCTGCAGCACTATGTGCCGGCCCCCGGCGAGCCGGATGACTTCAACCTCGGTCAGCAACTCGAGCAGCTGCTGCTGCGGGTCAGCGTGCGCAGCGGCACGCGGCGACGCATAGCCACCGACGACGAGGACACGATCAACCTGGTCGACCTGCTGTTCGCCTACATCCAGGGCGACGACAACCTGCCGGCCAGCCTCCGGGCGCTGATCGCCCGCCTGCATATCCCGGTGCTCAAGGTCGCGCTGATCGACAAGGGCATGTTCAGCCGTGCCGGCCACCCGGCGCGCCGCCTGCTCAACGAGATCGCCGCCGTGGCCATCGGCTGGGAAAGCGATGCCGAGGGACTGCGCGACAGCCTGCACCTGCGGGTCGAGCGTATTGTCCAGCGCCTGCTCAATGATTTCTCCGACGACTGCGCGGTGTTCAACGAGCTGCTCGATGAGTTTCTGGCCTTCAGCCAGGACGAGCGCCGACGCAACGAACTGCTCGAGCAGCGCACCCGTGACGCCGAGGAGGGCCGTGCCCGCACCCTGCAGGCCCGCCAGCGGGTGCAGCGGGAGTTGAACGACCGCCTGCACGGCCGGGTGCTGCCGCAGGTGGTGGTGCAGATGCTGGTGCAGTCCTGGAGCCAGGTGCTGCTGCTGGCCTGGCTGAAGCAGGGCGAGGGCTCGGCGGCCTGGGCCGACGCCTTGGCGACGGTGGACGACCTGCTGGTCAGTATTGCCCCGTACCGTGAACCGCAGCGCCTGCTGGAGCAGGTGCCGGGCCTGCTCAAGGCCCTGCGCGACGGCCTGGCGGGGATAGCGCTGGACTCCGCCGCCACCCGTGATTTCTTCCTGCAACTGGAGAAACTGCACCTGCGTGCCTGCGGTGGCACGCAGGAGCCGGATGCCGCGCTAGACGAGGTGTGGATTGAGGACGATATCGTGCTGGCGGTCAGCGACGAGTCCGCCCTTGCCCCTGGCCTGCCTTTCGACGATCAAGAGCCGGCATTGCGCCAGGTGCAACGCTTGCAGGTCGGTACCTGGGTCGAAGTGATGGACGACGACGAGCCGCTGCGTTGTAAGCTGGTGGCGCGCATCGACAGCAATGATCGCCTGGTCTTCACCAACCGCACCGGCATGAAAGTGCGTGAATGGAATCGCATGGGCCTGGCCCTGGCCTTGCGTCGTGGCGAGGTGCGCTTGCTGGACGGCGGCCTGCTGTTCGAGCGGGCGCTGGAGGCGGTGCTGGAGCAGTTGCGCGGGCAGCAGGCGCAGTAACGCTGACTTTCCCTACACAATCATTTACATGCAAGCGCCGGTTGGTCACGGCATACTGGGTACCTGTCTCGGGCGTCATTTCAGGATCTGCACCATGCAATTGGACCGTGCGACCGGCTGGTTCACCGGCGTCAGCCACTGCCCCTCGCCGAACTTCAACGCCCGCCCCGAGGGCGAGGCCATCGCGCTGCTGGTCATCCACAACATCAGCCTGCCACCGGCCTGCTTCGGTACCGGCAAGGTGCAGCAGTTCTTCCAGAACCGCCTGGACCCGAACGAGCACCCCTATTTCGCGACCATCAACCACCTGACCGTTTCGGCGCACCTGTTCGTCGAGCGCGATGGCGCGGTGACCCAGTTCGTCTCGTTGCTCGACCGCGCCTGGCATGCCGGCGTGTCGCGCTTCGGCGAGCGCGAGGGTTGCAACGATTTCTCCATCGGTATCGAACTGGAAGGCACCGACGAACTGCCCTACACCGATGCCCAGTACGCCACCCTGGAGCGGCTGACCCGCGAGATCCGTGCGGCCTGGCCGGTGATCGACGCCCAGCGCATCTGTGGCCACAGCGATATCGCCCCGCAGCGCAAGACCGATCCGGGGCCGGCCTTCGACTGGCCGCGCTACCGGGCCGCGCTGCAATGCAACGAGGACAAGGCATGAGTTTTCTGGTGTTGGTGCTGGCGCTGTGGGTCGAGAAGTTCTCGGCCCTGCGCCAGCGGTTGCAACGCGACGGCTTCTACCTGGGCGAACTGGTGCGCCTGGAGCGCAGCGGCAAGGTCCATCCCTGGTGGACGCTGGGCATCCTGGTCCTGGCGCCGGTGGCGCTGCTCGCGCTGCTGCTGCATGTGCTGGAGCCGGTGGCCTACGGCCTGCTGGCGTTGCCGGTGCACCTGCTGGTGCTGGTCTACAGCCTGGGTCGCGGCGATGTGAAAGCGGCGCTCGGGCCGTTTCGCGACGCCTGGCGCCGCGGTGACGACCAGGCCGCGCTGCACGTGGCCGAACGCGACCTGGGGCTGGCCGCCGACGATCCCCAACGCCTGATCAAGCAGGTCCAAGGCCACTTGCTGTGGCAGGCCTACCAGAGCTTCTTCGCGGTGATCTTCTGGTACTTCCTGCTGGGCCCGGGCGCGGCGTTGGCCTACCGCCTGCTGGCGCTGACCATGGACCATAGCCGCCAGCCGGCGCTGCAGACCCTGGCCGGGCAATTGCGCCATGCCATGGACTGGCTGCCGGTGCGGGTGATGACGGTGAGTTTCGCCCTGGTCGGCAATTTCGTCGCGGTGACCCGGGTGATGTTGCACGAGCTGCTCGACTGGCACGTCAGCGCCGGGCACCTGGTGGCCAAGGTCGGTCGGGTGGCCGACGACATTCCCGAGGAAGAAGACCGCCAGCGTGGCCTGGAACGCCTGGACAGCCTGTGGGAGCTGCTGCTGCGCTGCGCCGTGTTGTGGTATGCCTGCCTCGCCCTGTGGACCGTGCTGGTCTGAGCCGCTTATCAACGCGTTGGTTGCTTAACCATAAGTTACAAACCTTGATTCCAATCTGCGCTATACAAAGCCACTGGCCCTAGATGGCTTTGTGCTACCCCGCAGAACAACAAGAATTCAAGGAGGTGACCTGTGAAGCGTCTGCTCTATCCGGCCATCGCACTGATGAACCGGCTGAGCTTCGGCATGAAGTTCAGCCTGATCAGCGTCCTGTTCTTCCTGCCCATGCTGGTCACCAGCTTTTACCTGGTCCGCGATGCCTACAACCAGCTACAGGCCACCCGTGGTGAACTCCAGGGGCTGGCGCCGCTGTCCGAGAGCCTGGCCTTGCGTGGCGACCTGGAGTCGCTGGGCAATCTGCTGCAGATCAACGCCGTGCTGGGCCAATCGGGCCAGGCCGGCGATGTGGAAAGCCGTATCGGTGCCCTGCAGGACAAGGTCCAGGCCCGCCTCGAGGGTCTCAAGGGCAGCGATCCGGCGCTCGAAGCCAAGCGTGCCGAGCTGGCCGAGGCCTTTGCCCGCGCCCGTGACGAAAGCTCGCTGCAGAACAAGGCGGCACTGTTCGACAAGCTGCTGGCCCAGGCTCAGGTGCTGGGCAAGCTGGTCGCCAGCCAGTCGGGCTTGAACCAGGACAGCCAGGCTTCGGTGCGCCAACTGAGCGAACTGATCGGCAACGCCACGGCGCAGGTCACCCAGGCCCTGAGCGAAGGCCGGGCGATGGGCGCGGTGGCCCTCGGTCGCGGCTTCATGGATTCCTCGGGCAGCGCGCGCTTCGAAGACCTGCTGCAGCGCCTGGAGCGGCTGTCCGCCGACTATGCCATCCGTCTCGACGACGTCCTGGCCAGCGATACCGGGCTCAAGGCCGCGCTGGCCAGCGATGCCCAGGCCAGCCAGGCCACGGTCAAGCAGGCCGCGACCCTGTTCGAGGACCAGGTGGTGGTGGCCGAGACCCTGGATGCGCCCTGGAGCGGCTTCTACCAGCAGACCAGCGACCTGATGGCGCAGACCTACCGCTTCAACGACGCTGTCCTCGCCCACCTGCATGGCCAGCTGGAAGAGCGCCTGGGCGAGCACCACCTGCGTACGACCGCGTTGGTCGCGGCCCTGGCCATGGTGTTCGCGCTAATCCTCTACCTCTACGGCGGCTTTTACGTCTCCACCCGGGAAACCCTGGGCAACCTGGGCAACGCCATGGACAAGGTCGCCGCCGGCGACATGACCATCAGCTTCAAGGCCAACAGCCAGGACGAACTGGGCGAGCTGGGGCGTGGCTTCAACGAGACGGTACGGCGCATTCGCGGGCTGATCGAGCAGGTCGGCAAGACCGTGACCACGGTCGAGGAACAGGCCGGGCAGGTGCTGTCGGTGTCGAGCCGCAGCAACCAGGCGGTCAGCGGCCAGCGCGAGCAGATCGAGCAGGTGGCCACGGCCATGAACCAGATGAGCGCCACCGCGCAGGAGGTCGCCCGCAGCGCCGCCCTGGCCGCCGAAGGCGCGCAGCGGGTCAACCACGAGAGCGCTTCGGGCCGCGACCTGGTGGCAAGCCAGCAGGGTAGCATTGCCCGCCTGGCCGGCGAGATCGACCAGAGCGTGGCGGCGGTGAACCAGCTGGCGGGCGACAGCCAGGCCATCGGCCGGGTGCTGGAAGTGATCCGCAGCATCGCCGAGCAGACCAACCTGCTGGCCCTCAACGCCGCCATCGAGGCAGCCCGGGCCGGCGAGCAGGGCAGGGGCTTCGCGGTGGTCGCCGACGAAGTGCGGACCCTGGCCAGGCGTACACAGGACTCCACCGAAGAGATCGCGCAGATGATCCAGCGCCTGCAGGATGGCGTGGGCGCGGCGGTGCGGGTGATGGGCAGCAGCCACCAGATGGCCGCCGGCACCGTGGACGAGGCACGCCAGGTGCAACAGGCCCTGGGCAATATCCTCGGCGCGGTGGGCGGTATCGTCGAGCAAAACCAGCAGATCGCCGCCGCCGTCGAGCAGCAGACCGCCGTGGCCCACGATATCGACCAGAACATCGTGGCGATCAACCGCGCGGCACAGGACACCACCGAGGGCGCCTGTCAGACCGAGGACGCCAGCCGGGCGTTGTCGGCGCAGGTGGTGGAGCTCAAGCGGTTGATCGGGGCGTTCAGAGTGTGATCATGGCCGGCGCGAATCCGTGTCGGGCTTCCAGCCAAACACCTCGCAGGCATTGCGACTACTGGCTTCGGCCAGCAGCCCTGGCTCGATCCCCATGACGTCGGCCAACGCCTCGGTTATCTCGGGCAGGTGCTCCGGGCTGTTGCGCCGCCCTGGGAACATCACCGGCGCCATGTCCGGCGCGTCGGTCTCCAGCACCACGCTGTCCAGCGGTAGCCGTGGCAGGGTCTTGCGCAGGCGCAATGCCTGGGGCCAGGTGCCGGCGCCGCCGAGTCCCAGCTTGAAGCCGAGCTTGATGTATTCCCGCGCCTCTTCGTAGCTGCCGGCAAAGGCATGGATGATCCCCGCCCGCGCCGGCTTGTAGCGTTTGAGCGTGGCGATCACCTGGGCGTGGCTGCGGCGCACATGCAGCAGCGACGGCAGCTCGAATTCGCAGGCCAGTTGCAGTTGGGCTTCGAACAGCGCCTGCTGGCGCGTCGGGTCCAGCTGGGGCAGGTAGAAGTCCAGGCCGAACTCACCCACCGCGCACAGCCGTGAATCGCCGCGCAAGCGCTCGAGCCAGTCGCGCAGCTGCGCCAGGTGTTCGGGGCGGTGCTGCTCGAGGTAGATCGGGTGCAGCCCCAGCGCCGCGTACACGCCTTGGTTGGCGCAGGCCAGGTCCCAGACCCGCTGGAAGTTGTCCTGGAACACCCCCAGCACCACCATGCGCTCCACCCCGCGCGCCGCCGCGTTGGCCAGCAGGCGCGGGCGGTCGGCGTCGAAATCGGGGAAGTCGAGGTGGGTGTGGGTGTCGATCAGGCGCATGTTCAGGCCTTGGCGATCCGTTGCTTGAAGGTGCGGCCGATGGCGTGCACACCGGGCTCGTAGCGCTTGTCCTCGATGGCGGCCAGGGCCAGTTCCAGCGCGGTGGCGGCGATCAGGCCGTGCTGCTGGGCCATGGCGTTGACCGGCAGCGGCAGGAAGTCGAGCAACTGGTTGTCGCCGAAGGTGCCCAGTTGCAGCTCACGGGAATCCTCAGGGCGCGCCTGGAGGGTGTCGAACACGCCCTGCAGCAGCACGTAGGAGGTGGTCACCAAGGCATCCGGCAGACCGCCCAGTTCGTCGATCAGTTGCTGCATCAGGCGCTGGCCGCATTCACGGCTGAAGGCCTCGCCCTGGTAGCGCCGCACGTCGCCGTCGAAGCCTTGCAGGGCCTCGTCGAAGCCACCGGCGCGGGCCTGGCTCACCGACAGCTCGGGGCGGGCGCCGATCAGGGCGATGCTGCGCGGGCGGGTTTTCAAAAGGCTCTGGGCCAGCTGGCGGCTGGCGTCGCGGTCGTCGCTGATCACCGAGCAGAAATGCGCCGGGTCCAGGCGTCGGTCAATGGCGATCACCGGCAGGCCCTTGGCCTGCAGCTCGCGGTAGCTGTCGTCCTCCGGCGGCAGGCAGCTGGCGACGAACAGCGCATCGCAGCGGCGGGCGCGGAACAGCTGCTGCAACTGGCGTTCGCTGTCGGGCTGGTCGTCGCTGCTGGCGATCAGCAGCTGGTAGCCACGGGCGCGGGCGCCTTGCTCCAGTTGCTTGGCGATGCGGGCGTAGCTGGGGTTCTCCAGATCCGGGAGAATGAAGCCCAGGGTGCGCGTGTGGCGGCTGCGCAGGCCGGCGGCCTGGGGGTTGGGCGTAAAGCCGTGGGCCTCGACCACCGCACGCACGCGCTCGACGGTGCTGTTGCTGATGCGCTGCTGTTCGGCCTTGCCATTGATGACGTAGCTGGCGGTGGTCACGGACACACCGGCCAGACGGGCGATATCGCTGAGTTTCACCGAATTTTCCTTGTTGTTTCCGGGACTGGCCACGGGGCTTGACCGGCTAGTTTCACCCATCCGCGGGCCCGCGCGCAGACGACCATTGTCGCAATTGTCCGACAGGATGGGGCTTTTTCGTTGGCAGATTATCGAGTAACGTGGCCGTCTGGTCAGATTAAACGTTTCAGCAAGACGAAATTTCCTGCCTGGAAATACGCATTCGCCCGTTGCGCTGATCGTTTTGGCGGCTTTTGCCGTCGAATTCCACAACAATACCTCGGTAGCCAACAGGGCTGCCGCAAAAGGAGAGGGTCATGCTCGAGCTTGCCGTGGAGCAGATTGCCATGGGCCAGCGTGCCGCCGACAAGGGCGAGGCACTGGCGTTGCTGGCCGATCGACTGGTTGCCGATGGCTTGGTCGCCGAGGGCTACCTGGCGGGGCTGCAGGCCAGGGAGGCGCAGGGCTCGACCTTCCTCGGCCAGGGTATCGCCATCCCCCACGGCACGCCGCAGACCCGCGCGCTGGTGTACGCCACCGGTGTGCGTCTGCTGCAGTTCCCCGATGGCGTGGACTGGGGCGACGGCCAGATCGTCTACCTGGCCATCGGCATCGCCGCCCGCTCCGATGAACACCTGCGTCTGCTGCAGTTGCTGACCCGTGCCTTGGGCGAAACCGACCTGGCCGAGGCGCTGCGCCGGGCCAGCTCCGCCGAGGCGCTGCTCAAACTGCTGCAGGGCGCGCCGCGCGAGCTGGCGCTGGATGCCCAACTGGTCGGCCTCAACCTGGCGGCGGAAGATTTCGACGAGCTGGCCTGGCGCGGCGCCCGCCTGTTGCAACGCGGCGGCTGTGCCGACAGCGGCTTTGCCGCCGTGCTGCAGCAGACCGAGCCGCTGCCGCTGGGCGAAGGCCTGTGGTGGCTGCACAGTGAACGCGAGGTGCGTCAACCGGGCCTGGCCTTCGTTACTCCACAGCAGCCACTGCGCTACCGCGACCAGCCGCTCAATGGCCTGTTCTGCCTGGCCAGCCTCGGCGCCGCCCACCAGGCCTTGCTCGAGCGCTTGTGCGAGGTGCTGATCGAGGGCCGTGGGCAGATGCTCTACCAGGCCACCAGCAGCCGCGCCGTGCTCGAAGTGCTCGGCGGCGAGGCGCCCGCCGACTGGCCCAGCGCCCGGGTGGTGCTGGCCAACGCCCATGGCCTGCATGCGCGTCCGGCCAAGGCGCTGGCGCAGTTGGCCAAGGGCTTCGAGGGCGAGATCCGCATCCGCCTGCATGATAGCGCCCAGCCCGCCGTCTCGGTGAAGAGCCTGAGCAAGCTGCTGAGCCTCGGCGCTCGCCGTGGCCAGGTGCTGGAACTGATCGCCGAACCTGGCGTTGCCGCCGATGCCTTGCCGGTGCTGCTGGCCGCCATCGAGCAGGGGTTGGGCGAGGAGGTCGAGCCCTTGCCGCAAACGGCAGCTGTGGAGCAGCCACCCATCGAAACCCTCCAGGCTCCGGCGCCCGGCAGCACCCTGCAGGGTGTCGCGGCCGCGCCGGGCATTGCCAGTGGCCCAGCCCATGTGTGCGTCGAGCGCGAGATCGACTACCCGCTGCGCGGCGAGTCGCCGGGCCAGGAACGCGCCCGGTTGCGAGTGGCCATCGACAAGGTGCACGCCGACCTGCAGGCCCTGGTGCAACGCAGCGACAAGGCCATCGGCGAAATCTTCATCACCCACCAGGAAATGCTGGCCGATCCGGCCCTGACCGATGATGTCGAGGTGCGCCTGGCCCAGGGCGAGAGCGCCGCCGCCGCGTGGATGGCGGTGATCGAGAGCGCCGCCCGCCAGCAGGAGGTGCTGCACGACGCCCTGCTGGCCGAGCGCGCCGCCGACCTGCGCGATATCGGTCGCCGTGTGCTGGCCCAGTTGTGTGGCGTGCAGACGGTGGTCGAGCCCGAGCAGCCCTACGTGCTGGTGATGGCCGAGGTGGGCCCGTCCGATGTGGCGCGCCTGGACCCGGCGCGGGTCGCCGGCATCGTCACCGCCCAGGGCGGCGCCACGGCCCACAGCGCGATCGTCGCCCGGGCGCTGGGCATCCCGGCGGTAGTCGGGGCCGGCGCGGCCGTGCTGCTGCTGGAGAACGGCACGCCACTGCTGCTCGATGGCCAGCGCGGGCAGGTCGAGGTCGCGCCGCCCGAGGCCCGCTTGCAAAGGGCGCTGGCCGAGCGCGATGCCCGCGAGCGGCGCTTGCAGATCGCCTGGGCCAACCGCCATGAGCCGGCCCTGACCCGCGACGGCCACGCCGTCGAAGTGTTCGCCAACATCGGCGAAAGCAGCGGCATCGGCAAAGTCGTCGAGCAGGGCGCCGAAGGCGTCGGCCTGCTGCGCACCGAGCTGATTTTCATGGCCCACCCGCAACTGCCCGATGTGGCCACCCAGGAGGCCGAGTACCGCCGGGTGCTCGACGGCCTGGGCGGGCGCCCGCTGGTGGTGCGCACCCTTGATGTGGGCGGCGACAAGCCCTTGCCGTACTGGCCGATCGCGGCGGAAGAGAACCCGTTCCTCGGCGTGCGCGGCGTGCGCCTGACCCTGCAACGCCCGCAAGTGATGGAAGACCAGCTGCGGGCCCTGCTGCGCGCAGCGGACAATCGCCCGCTGCGCATCATGTTCCCCATGGTCGGTCAGCTCCATGAATGGCGTGCCGCCAAGGCCATGGTCGAGCGGCTGCGCCAGGAGGTTCCAGTGGCCGACCTGCAGGTGGGCATCATGGTCGAGGTACCGTCGGCCGCCCTGCTGGCGCCGCAGTTGGCCCGCGAGGTGGACTTCTTCAGCATTGGCACCAACGACCTGACCCAGTACACCCTGGCTATCGACCGTG
The DNA here is from genome assembly GCF_002205115.1 of Pseudomonas sp. DrBHI1. NCBI lineage: Bacteria > Pseudomonadati > Pseudomonadota > Gammaproteobacteria > Pseudomonadales > Pseudomonadaceae > Pseudomonas > Pseudomonas sp. DrBHI1. The sequence continues at coordinate 60,254 of NZ_NIBE01000116.1, read as the reverse complement.
GCCACCCGAGCCTCTCGGCCCAGGCCGACGGCCTGCACCCCGCGGTGCTCAACCTGATCGACATGACCGTGCGCGCCGCCCATGCCCAGGGCAAGTGGGTGGGCGTGTGCGGCGAACTGGCGGCCGATCCGCAGGCCGTCGCCGTGCTGCTGGGCCTGGAGGTGGACGAGCTGAGCGTCGCCGCCCGCAGCATCCCTGAAGTCAAGGCTCTGGTACGCCAGGCCGACCTTTCGACGGCACGCGCCCTGGCGCGCGAGGCCCTGCAACAAGACAGCGCCGAGGCAGTCCGGGCGCTGGTGGAGCGTTACTGATGGCCAAGATCCTCACCCTTACCCTCAACCCGGCGCTGGATATCACCATCAGCCTCGAGCGCCTGCGCCCCGGCGCGGTCAACCGCAGCCAGGCTCAGCACAGCCATGCCGCCGGCAAGGGGCTTAACGTCGCCCAGGTGCTGGCCGACCTGGGCCACAGCGTGACCGTCGGCGGTTTTCTCGGGCTCGACAACCTGGCGCCGTTCGAGGCGCTGATTGCCTGGCGTGGGTTCGCCGACTGCTTCGTCCGCGTGCCCGGCGAGACCCGCAGCAACATCAAGCTGGTCGAGGCCGATGGCCAGGTCACCGATATCAACGGGCCGGGGCCGCAGGTCGACGAGGCCGCCCGCGACGCTTTGCTGCGCCGACTGGCCGAGGTGGCCCCGGGGCATGACGCCGTGGTGGTGGCCGGTAGCCTGCCGCAGGGGGTCAGCCCCGAATGGCTGCGCGAATTGCTGCTCATGCTCAAGTCACAGGGATTGAAGGTGGCCCTGGACAGCAGCGGCGAAGCCTTGCGTGCCGGCCTTGAGGCCGCGCCCTGGCTGGTCAAGCCCAACACCGAGGAGCTGGGCGAGGTGCTTGGGCAGCCCGTGCTTGACCCGGCCGGCCGGCGCGCCGCTGCGCAGCGCTTGCTGGCCAGCGGTGTCGAGCATGTGGTGGTGTCCCAGGGCGAGCAGGGCGTGACCTGGTTCGCCGCCGGCCTGGCGCTGCATGCGCAGCCGTCGAAGGTGCACATCGCCAGCACCGTCGGCGCCGGTGATTCGCTGGTCGCCGGCATGGTCCATGGCCTGCTCCAGGCCGAGGCGCCCGCCGCCACCTTGCGCCGTGCCACCGCCATCGCCGCCCAGGCGGTCACCCAGGTCGGCTTCGGCATCCAGGATCGCGAGCAACTGGCCCGCCTGGAGGCCGCCGTGCACCTGGTAGAACAACAAGAAGAGGGTTGCTGATGAACATTGCCATTGTCACTGCCTGCCCCAACGGGCAGGTGTCCAGCGTGCTCAGCGCCCGCCTGCTGGCCGCCGCGGCCCAGCGTCGGGGCTGGAGCACCAGTGTCGAGGTGCAGGATGCCGAGCACCCCGAGCGCCGCCTGACCATGGCGCAGATTGCACAGGCCGACTGGGTGCTGGTGGTCAGCACCGGGGCGCTGGACCTGGCGCGCTTCGCGGGCAAGCGCGTGTACCAGAGCACGCCGGCCCAGGCACTGGCGGACCGCGAGGGGTTTCTTGACCAAGCCGCCGCCGAGGCTCGGGTGCACGAGGCGACACCGGCTCCACTGGGCAGCGCGCCGAAAATCGTCGCGGTGACCGCCTGCCCGACCGGCGTGGCCCATACCTTCATGGCCGCCGAAGCGCTGCAACAGGCGGCGCAGACCATGGGCTACCAGCTCACCGTGGAGACCCAGGGCTCGGTTGGCGCGCGTAACCCGCTGCCGGCCGAGGCCATCGCCGAGGCCGACGTGGTGCTGCTGGCCGCCGATATCGAGGTGCCGGCTGCGCGTTTCGCCGGCAAGCGCATCTACCGCTGCGGTACCGGCATTGCCCTCAAGCAGGCCCGCGCCACGCTGGACAAGGCGCTGGCCGAGGGCAAGGTAGAGGCTGCGGGGGGGGCGCCTGGCGCGGTGCAGCAGGCCGAGAAGACTGGCGTCTACAAGCACCTGCTGACCGGGGTGTCGTTCATGCTGCCGATGGTGGTGGCCGGCGGCCTGCTGATCGCGCTGTCGTTCGTGTTCGGTATCGAGGCCTACAAGGAGCCCGGTACGTTGCCCGCCGCGCTGATGCAGATCGGCGGCGAGGCGGCGTTCAAGCTGATGGTGCCGCTGCTCGCCGGCTACATCGCCTGGTCCATCGCCGACCGCCCGGGCCTGGCGCCCGGGATGATCGGCGGCCTGCTGGCGAGCACGCTGGGGGCGGGGTTCATCGGCGGCATCGTCGCCGGCTTCCTGGCCGGCTACAGCGCCAAGGCCATCGCCCGCTGGGTGCGCCTGCCCAGCAGCCTCGACGCGCTAAAGCCGATCCTCATCATCCCGCTGCTGGCCAGCCTGTTCACCGGCCTGGTGATGATCTACGTGGTCGGCCAGCCCGTGGCCGCCATGCTTGAAGGGCTGACCCATTTTCTCGACAGCATGGGCACCACCAACGCAATTCTGCTCGGGCTGCTGCTCGGCGGCATGATGTGTGTAGACCTGGGCGGACCGATCAACAAGGCTGCCTATGCGTTCTCGGTAGGGCTGCTGGCGTCGTCGAGCTATGCGCCAATGGCCGCGACCATGGCCGCCGGCATGGTGCCGCCGATCGGCCTGGGCATTGCCACCTTTCTGGCCCGGCGCAAATTTGCCCAGAGCGAGCGCGAGGCCGGCAAGGCCGCGCTGGCGCTGGGGCTGTGTTTTATCTCTGAAGGGGCGATTCCGTTCGCCGCCAAGGATCCGTTGCGGGTGATCCCGGCGAGCATCGCCGGTGGCGCGCTGACCGGGGCCTTGTCGATGTACTTCGGCTGCAAGCTGATGGCGCCCCATGGCGGCCTGTTCGTGCTGCTGATCCCCAACGCGATCAACCATGCGCTGCTTTACCTGCTGGCGATCGTGGCCGGCAGCCTGCTGACGGCGGTGGTGTATGCCGTGATCAAGAAGAGCGAACAGGTGGAGATGGTGGTGGCGCCGGCCAAGGGGTAGGCCGGCAGGGCCCTTCGCGCGGCAAGCCTGCTCCCATGCCTGATGGTACATGTGATGTGGGAGCGGGCTAGCCCCGCGAGGGTCATTCGAACGTCATGCCGATCCGCTGGCGATGCTTCGAGTACCAGATACCGGTGATTTTCGCGGTCACGTCAGCTACCGCGACCTGGCCGATGTAGCGGCTGTCGTTGCTGTTGTCGCGACGGTCGCCGAGCAGGTAGACGTGGCCAGGTTCGACCGTCACGGGTGCCAGGCTCAGTGATTCTGGGCGGCGCACCATGTCCTGCGGCGCATGGAACAACCCCAGGTTGCGGTCATTGACGATCAACTCGCCCCCGACGATTTCCAGCCGGTCTCCGGCCACTCCGGCCACACGCTTGAAGGCCTCGCTAGTGCCTTGACGGTACAGCACGATATCGCCGACCTTGAGGGCTTCGCTGAAACGATGGTCACTGATGATGTGGTCGCCTATCTGCAGCGTTGGCTCCATCGAACCTGAAGGAACCTGGTCGAGCTGGTACCCGAACAGTGGTGCGCGCAGTGCCACCAACACCGCGGCCATGGCCACCACTGTTGCGGCGTAGGCCACCAGTTGTGCGCCAGGGGGTTCGCTCCCCGCTTGACCGCGCAGGGCGATCCAGGCCGCAAGACACGCCGAACCGAACTTGAGAGCCAGCACGATGGACAGGCCGACGATCAACGCTCTGGGCGTGGCGAACAGACCGATCAGGAAGAAGTCAGCAAGAATCAGCCCCAGCAGCATCAGTGCCCAACGGCGTCGTCCAACATAGAAAAGCCCCCAGCCAGAAACCAGCAGGGAAATGACAAAAGCCGAAGAAGCGGATTGGCGAGATGGCATGAAAGGTGATTCGTCCTTGAAAACGTGGTCTGTTTATTTCGGCAGGTGTCGAGCGTTCTTGATGAGTCAGCGTCGCGATGCCTTTGCCCGCAACGGTTTCAGCAGATCACCCAACCCGTTGTGGTCGATCTCATGCATCAACGCCAGCAACCCGCCCAGCTCCCCGGGCGGGAAGCCCTTGCGGGCGAACCACGCCAGGTAGTCGCCCGGCAGGTCAGCGATGATACGGCCCTGGTACTTGCCGAAGGGCATGGTGCGGGTGACCAGCAGTTGCAGGGTTTCAGGTTTCATCGAGCATCGGCCTGTGGCGGGTTGAGCGCGGACCATACTGCAAACTGCACGACGACCCAAGCGGCGATCATGCAGAACGCCGTTTTCAGGTTTTTGATTGTTTGGTTTAACTTGTTGATTTTTATAGTTATTTTTCTATTCATTAGCCTGGCACGAAGTCTGCTCCGGTAAAGGTGACTATCACCTGCCAAGGAGTTTGTTGCCATGAGCAATCCCAACAAAGACACGATTGACGTACTCAACGACCTGATCGAGTACAGCAAGGATGGTGAGAAAGGCTTCAAGACCTCTGCCGAGGATGTGAAGAATCCCCAACTCAAAGCCTTCTTCGTACAGCGCGCCAGCGAGTGCGCCAGTGCTGCGGCCGAGCTGCAGAGCGAAGTGCGCCGGCTGGGTGGCGATCCAGAGACCAGCACCAGCATCAGCGGCGACCTGCACCGTGGCTGGGTCAACCTCAAGTCAATGGTCACCGGCAAGGATGAAGAGGCGGTGCTAAACGAGGTGGAGCGCGGTGAAGACCATGCGCTCAAGGCCTACAAAGAGGCCCGTGAGAAGCTGGTCAAGTTGGGGCGCTCGGTCAATGACCAGAGCTATGCACTGGTGGAGAAGCAACTGCAGGGTGTGCAGCGCAATCATGACCAGGTGAAGGCTCTGCGTAACGCAGCTCGCGCTCAGTCTTGAGTTTGAGGGGCTGCTCTGCAGCCCTCTCGCTGGCAAGCCGGTTCTCAAGAGATGGCACATGGCTGCATTTTGATGTGGTCGTTGTGGGAGCCGGCTTGCCGGCGAAAGGCCGCATAGCGGCCCCAGCGCCTCAAGCCTCAGGCCCTTCCACCCGATTACGGCCATTGGCCTTGGCGCGGTACAACGCCTCATCCGCATCGGCCAGCAGTGCCGACAGATCCTGCGCGGTGCCCGGTACATACAAGCCGATTCCTACGCTGACCGTCACTGATCGCTCATCATCGCCGAACGGCGGCATCGCCTCTACGCTGGCGCGAATGCGCTCGGCCAGCAGCCGCGCACCCGCCAGGTTAGTCTCCGGCAACACCACCTGGAATTCCTCACCGCCATAGCGCGCCGCCATGTCCGCCGGGCGCCGGATGCACAGCTCCAGGGTCGTGGCCACCTCGCGCAGCACATGGTCGCCGCCCGCATGGCCGTGGCGTTGGTTAAATGCCTTGAAGTGATCCACATCCACCATCAGCACCGCCAGTGGTTTGCGGTTTCGCTGCGCCCGCGCCCACTCCTGACGCAGCACCTGATCCAGGCGGCGGCGGTTGGCAAGGCCCGTGAGGCTGTCGGTGGCGGCGAGGGTGGCCAGGCCTTGCTCGGCATCGTGGCGACGGCGCAGTTCACGACCCAGCAGCAGGGTCAGCCAGAGGATGCCGATGCACAGCACGCCGGTGGCTACGCTGACCACGATCGCGGTGCGCCGCCACGACTGGAACACCTCGTCGGCCGAGTGCGCCACCAGCACGATCAGCGGCAGGTCGGCGACCCGGGCGAAGGTGTAGATACGCAGGCCTTCATAGACCGTTGAGTGGGCGGTGAAGCTGCCGCTGCGCTCCTCGAGGATGCGCTTGAAGTTGGGGCGCTCGCTGAAGCTGGTGCCGATCAACGGATCCTGCGGCCGGGTCGGCTGGCGCGCCAGCAGCTGGCCGTCGGTGTTGAGCAGGTTGATGCTGCTGTCCACGCCGATGTCCAGGCGCTGGAACAATTCGTTGAAGTAAGACAGGCGCAGGGCCCCGGCGGCCAGGCCCTGGAACTCGCCGTTGGCGCCGGAGATGCGCCGGCTGAAGCTGATGCACCAGTCCAGGTTGCCCAGCCGCGCCTTGAACGGTGGGCTGATCAGCAGGCCCAGGCCCGGGCGGTCGCGGTGGGCTTGGAAGGGCACGGTGTCGGCGAAGTTGGCTTGGCGCGGCACCACGCTGGTGGAGTCGCCAAGCACGTCGCCCTTGGCATCGAGCCAGAGGATGTCGCCGCGCACCGGGGCTGAGAAGGCCTGGTTGAAGAGGATCTGCTGGCGCAGCTTGGCGGGCACGTTGAGCAGCTCGGGGTGCTGCACGGCCCAGATCAGGCCCTTGAGCGACTGGTCGTAGAGTTCGACGTTGCGCAGGATGTCGCTTTCGATCAGTTGCACGATGTTGCTCGACGAGCGCATCGCCGACTGCTCGACGCTGTCGCGCTCGCGGGCCAGCAGGTAGCTGACGATGGCCACGATGGCGAGCACGGCAAGGCAGCTGCCCAGGTTGAGGACCAGCTCGGGGTGTGACTTGTACAGGGCGGATCGTGGTGATCGGGTGGGCAACGTCATGCTCGCAACTGCATAAGCCCCGGGATCCATGGGGAGTGGGCCGGAAAGCGGCGGCAGTATTTTAGGCAACGCGGGATTGTCGGACAAGATCAAAGCTGATTTGGCCGACGGAAATGATTCAGTAGGCCCATCGCGGGGCAAGCCCGCTCCCACCATTCGCCAAGGCCAAGGCCAGGTCATGGTCGTGGGAGCGGGCTTGCCCCGCGATCGGTTTCAGATCAGAACACGTTCAACGGATAATCCACGATCACGCGGAATTCGTTGTTGTCCTGGATGTTCGAGTACGCCGCGTTGGCCCGGTGCGTGGCATAGCGCAGCAGCACCGACAGGTCCTTCAGCTGGCCTTGCTGGAATACGTACTTCACGTCGAAGTCACGCTCCCAGTGCCGGGCATTCTCGCCGTCGGCGTTATAGAAAGCGTAGTACTGGGTGTCCTGGCTGGCTTTGGTCAGGTCGGCCTTGCCGCGCGAGTACGACAGCGAGGTGCTCAGGCCCGGCATGCCGAGGCCGGCGAAGTCATAGTCGTACTGCAGCTTCCACGAGCGCTCGTTCGGTGCGTTGAAGTCCGAGTACATGCGCGAGTTGTCGAGGAAGATGCTGTCGCCCAGGTTGATGTAGTCGAACGGCGTGTCGCCGTTGACCCGCTGGTAGGCGGCGGTGACGCTGTGGTACCCGGCGGCGACGGTGAAGTGCACGCTCCAGGTGTTGTTGTCGATGTCGCCCAGCTTTGACTGGCCGGTGTCCTGGGTGTGATAGAAGTGCACGCCAGGGTTCAGGCTGACCAGGTCGTTGACCGCGTAGGTGTAGTCGAAGTCGGCGTAGTACTGGTTCCAGATGTCCTTCAGCTCGGCGGCGTAGACGTTGGCGGTGACGCCTTCGGTGCCGCTCCAGGACGCACCGGCCCAGCTCAGGTTCTGGCTGTCCTGCTCGGGCGTCTGGTTGCTGTAGTAGGTGTTGATGCGGCGGTGGCCGCTCTGGTTGTACGGCTTGGTGAAGCTGACCTTGCCGCCTTCGAGCATCAGCCCGTCGATGCTGCGGTTGGTCACGGCGACGCCGCGGAAGGTCTGCGGCAGCATGCGGCTTTCGCCACCGGCGATCACCGGGTTGGTGAGGAACAGGTCACCGGCCTTGAACTCGGTATCGAAGCCCTTGAGCTTGATCGCGCCGCCAGCGGTGGAGAAGGCATGGCGTGCCTTGTCTTCCGGCGCGCTCGGCAGGATCGAGGTGCCGGCGCGGCCGCCGCCGCCGTCCAGCTTCAGGCCGACCATGGCGTGGGCGTCGAGGCCGAAACCGATCACGCCGGGCGTGTAGCCGGACTCGAAGCGGGCGACGGCACCTTGGCCCCACTCGCGCTTGTCCTTGATCGAGGCATTCTTCTCGTTGCGGTTGAAGTAGGCATTTCTGAAATGCAGGTTCAGCGTGGAACCCTCGATGAAGCCATCAGCCTTGTCTTCATCGGCCTGTGCGGCCATGGGCATCGTTGCGGCCAATGCAACGAACAACGGGGTGAAACGAAACGCAAAAGACACCGGTACACACTCCTTTGGTCAAGCGATGGGGCAGTTTTTTATTGTCGTGTCTGCAAGTTCTTATTAGAGACGTAACAGCCAGGCTGATATTTTCGACGCATAAAAAAAGCCGCTGAAAGGCAGCGGCTTTGAAAGGCTAACATATCGTCACAGGCAGTGCCCATGGTGTAGCCCAGGGAAAACTGGAAACAGTTGACGTGGCCGGTCAACTATCGGCATCGGTATCGACAGATACCTTGGAGGCTGTCTGCTGTGCGTCTTTTGCCGCAGCGGACTGCTGTGCGGCGTAAGCGTCACGCGCCTCCTGGTGAACTGCGGCGAGTTCGGCGTTACGGGCAACGAAGGCCGGGGATTCTTCGGCCATGGCCAGGGGCGACAACAACAGGGAAGACAGGACGAACACGCTGGCAATACCCATACTGTTGGACATTTGATGCAACCTTCTTGCGTGGCAAGTGCTAATGGAGACAGGGCTAAAGTTAGTCCTGTAAACAGCGGGGAAACAGAGGCTGTTCAGATAAGCACTGTTGCGCAAAAAGTAATGATAGCGGCAAAAACACTCAGACTTTTACCGCAAACCCGCGTAGTTGAGCGTTCGGCAGGTTAATGCCGAAGGTATTGGCGCCGGCTTGGCTGTGCACGAAAACACTGCCACCGTGCATCAGGGCGATCGCCTTGACGATGGCCAGGCCCAGTCCGTGGTTGCCGCCGCCGCTGTTGGCACGCGCTGCATCCACTCGGTAGAAGCGCTCGAACAGCATCGGCAGGTGCTCGTCGGCAATCGCCGGCCCTGGGTTGCTCACCGCGATGCTGACCTGTTCCTCGCCCGCCTCGATGCGCACCTGGATCACCTGGTGCGGCGCGGTGTGCTGGACGGCGTTGTTGAGCAAGTTGATCAGCGCCCGGCGCAGCTGGGCCTTTTCGAAACAGGCTTGGGCGTCGCCGCTGACGCTGACGCTGACCTGGGCGTCCTCGAGGATGTAGTCGAGGTAGTCGAGGGTGGTGGCCACTTCCTCGGCCAGCGAGGCGCTGGTCAGCGAGGTGGCCTTGCTGCCCTGGTCGGCGCTGGCCAGGAACAGCATGTCGTTGATGATGCTGCGCAGCCGCTCCAGCTCTTCGAGGTTCGATTGCAGCACCTCGAAGTAGTGCTCGGCGCTGCGCCCGCGGGTCAGGGCGACCTGGGTCTGGCCGATCAGGTTGGTCAGCGGCGAGCGCAGTTCGTGGGCGACGTCGGCGTTGAAGGCCTCGAGTTGCGAATAGGCCTGGCTGACCCGGTCGAGGGCGGCGTTGAAGGCGCCGGCGAACTGCGCCAGCTCCGGCGGCAGGTCGCGGGTCTGCAGGCGGTCGTCCAGGCGCGGCGGGGCCAGGGCCTGGGCTTCGTCCGACAGCGCCAGCAGGGGCCTGAGGCCGATGCGCGCGACCCAGTAGCCGAGCAGCGAGGCCAGCAGCACGCCGAGGGCGGCCAGGCCGACGATGGCCACCAGCAGGCTGTGCTGGGCCTGCCAGAAGGTCTCGGTGTCGATGCCGATCAGAAAGCGCAGCGGCGGGCGCTCACCCAGCGCCGGCAGTTCGCTGACCAGCACCTTGTACGGGTAGGGGCTGTCGCTCAGGCGCAGGTCACGCATGCCCGGCGCGCCCTCGGCGAAGCCGCGCACCTGCTCGGTGGGACGGCCGTACTCGAAGGCCGGGTTGCTGCTCACCACCCAGAAGCGGATGCGCCGGTCTTCCTCGCTGAGCAGGTTGAGCTTGTTGTTGATCTTGGCCCAGTGCTCGGGGGTGCCGTAGCGGTTGAGGGTGGATTCGAGCACGCTGAAGCGCGCGTCCAGTTCGGCGGCCGGCAGCAGGTCGAGGCTGCGGTCGACCTGGCGGTACAGGGCGCTGCCGATCAGCACGAACACGGCCAGGGCTACCAGGGTGAACAGCGCCGAGAGGCGCAGGGCGATGGAGTTGCCGGGTTTGCTTCGGAAAAGGGTCATGGACAAATCTCACTGGGGGCTGCTGCGCAGCCCTTTCGCGACGCAAGGCCGCTCCTACAGGGAGACGCGAGCCGCTGTGGGAGCGGCCTTGCGTCGCGAGTGGGGCGCGCAGCGCCCCCCGGGCTACCCACGGTGCTCCAGGACATAACCCATGCCTCGAATGGTATGCAGCAGCTTGTTGTCGAACGGCCCGTCGAGCTTGGCGCGCAGGCGCTTGATGGCCACCTCGACGACATTGGCGTCGCTGTCGAAATTGATGTCCCAGACCAGCTCGGCGATGGCGGTCTTGGACAGGATCTCACCCTGGCGCCGGGCCAGCACGCTGAGCAGCGAAAACTCCTTGGCGGTGAGATCCAGACGCGCCCCCGCGCGGGTGGCCTTGCGTGCCATCAGGTCGATCCTCAGGTCCGCCACCTGGATCTGCAAGGGCTCATGAATGGCGCTGCGTCGGGTCAGCGCCTGCAGGCGGGCGACCAGTTCAAGGAACGAGAACGGCTTGCCCAGGTAGTCGTCGGCGCCTTCGCGCAGGCCATGAATACGGTCCTCGACCCGCTCACGGGCGGTGAGCATGATCACCGGCGTCTGCTTGCGCGCCCGCAGTGCGCGCAGCACGCCGTAGCCATCCAGGCCCGGCAGCATTACGTCGAGCACGATCACCGCGTAGTCGCCTTCCAAGGCCAGGTGCAGGCCGTCGATGCCGTCGCGGGCCAGGTCGACGGTGAAGCCCTGCTCGGTGAGGCCGCGATGCAGGTAGTCGGCGGTTTTCTCTTCGTCTTCGATGATCAGCACACGCATGGTCTTGTCTCAACTGGCGGTCGGCGCGGGGGCGGCAGCGGCCCGGCGGCGGTGGAACAGGCGCTCCAGGGCCAAGTATATGACCGGGGTGGTGAACAGCGTCAGCGCCTGGCTTACCAGCAGGCCGCCGACCACGGCGATGCCCAGCGGCTGGCGCAGTTCGGCGCCGGTGCCGAAGCCGAACATCAGCGGCACCGCGCCGAGCAGCGCGGCCAGGGTGGTCATGATGATCGGACGGAAGCGCACCAGGCATGCCTGGCGAATCGCCTGCTCGGGCGTCATGCCCTGGTGGCGCTGGGCGTCGAGGGCGAAGTCGATGAGCAGGATGCCGTTCTTCTTGACGATGCCGATCAACAGCACCACGCCGATCAGGCCCATGATGGTGAAGTCCTGGCCCATCAGCCACAGCAGGATCAGCGCGCCCAGGCCCGCCGAGGGCAAGGTGGAGATGATGGTCAGCGGGTGCACGAAGCTCTCGTAGAGCACGCCGAGGATGATGTACACCGCCACCAGCGCGGCGAGGATCAGGTATGGCTGGCTGGACAGCGAGCTCTGGAACGCCTGGGCCGCGCCCTGGAAGTTGCCGGCGATGGAGTCGGGCATGCCCAGCTCGCGCTGGGTGCGTTCGAGGATCTGCACCGCATCGCCCAGGGCCACGCCGGGAGCCAGGTTGAACGACAGGTTGGCCGCTGGGAACAGGCCGTCGTGGCTGATCGACAGGGGGCCGGTGCTGGGCGGCGCGACATGGGCCAGGGCCGACAGCGGCACCATCTCGCCGGACAGCGGCGAGCGCAGGTAGAAGTAGTTGAGGCTTTCGGCCTTGCCACGCTGGCGGGCGTCCAGCTCGAGGATCACCTTGTACTGGTTGGTCTCGGTCTGGAACTCGCTGATTTGTCGCTGGCCGAAGGCGTCGTACAGCGCCTGGTCGACGTCGGTGGTGGTCAGGCCGAAGCGCGCCGCGGCCTGGCGGTCGATGTCGATGCGGGTGACGCTGGCGCCCAGCTGCAGGTCGTTGGACAGGTCGCGAAACGCCGGGTTTTCGCGCAGGCGCTCGGTCAGGCGCTGGGTCCACAGGTTCAGCGCCACGCCGTCGTTGCTCTTGAGCACGTACTGGTACTGGGTGCGCGAGGGACCGGAGCTGAGGTTGATGTCCTGCCCGGCGCGCAGGTACAGGACGATGCCGGGGATCTGCATCAGTTTCGGGCGCATGCGGTCGATCCACTCACTGGCCGAGACGTCGCGTTCGCCACGGGGCTTGAGGGAGATCCAGAAGCGGCCGTTGGCGATGGTCTGGTTGCTGCCGGTGACGCCGACCGAGTGAGAGAAGGCGCGCACCGCAGGGTCGGCCTCGATGATCTTCGCCAGGGCCTGGTGTTTCGCGATCATCGCCGGGTAGGAGACATCCGCCGCCGCCTCGGTGGTGCCGAGGATGAAGCCGGTGTCCTGCAATGGGAAGAAGCCCTTGGGGATGGCCACGTAGCCGGCCACCGCCAGCGCCAGGGTCAGGCCGAACACGCCGAGGGTGACGCGCCGGTGCGCCAGGGCCCGGTCCAGGCCCTTTTCGTACCAGCGCACCAGGCGCTGGCCGAGGCCGCCGTGCTGCTCGTCGGGCGGGCGGCGCATGCACAGCGCGGCCAGGGTCGGTGCCAGGGTCAGCGAGACCACCACCGAGATCAGGATGGTCGCGGTGGCGGTCAGGGCGAACTCCTTGAACAGCCGGCCGACCACGCCGCCCATGAACAGCAGCGGAATGAACGCGGCGATCAGCGAGAAGCTGATCGACACCACGGTGAAGCCGATCTCGCCGGCGCCCTTGAGCGCGGCGGTGCGGCTGTCGTCGCCGGCCTCCAGGTGGCGGTGGATGTTCTCCACCACGACGATGGCGTCATCCACCACGAAGCCCACGGCGATGACGATGGCCACCAGGGTGAGGTTGTTGAGGCTGAAACCGAACACGTACATCAGCGCGCAACTGGCGATCAGCGACACGCCGAGCACGCTGGAGACGATGAAGGTCGCCGACCACTGGCGCAGGAACAGCGCCATCACCCCGATCACCAGGGCCACGGCGATCATCAGGGTCAGCTCCACCTCATGCAGCGAGGCGCGGATGGTCTGGGTACGGTCCTGCAGCACCGAGACATCGACCGCCGCCGGCAGCATCTCCTGCAAGCGCGGCAGGGCGTCGAGCACCCGGTCCACGGTGTCGACGATGTTGGCGCCGGGCTGGCGGAAGATCACCAGGTTGAGCCCCGGCCGGTCGCCGGACCAGGCCTTCACATAGGCGTTCTCGGCGCCATCGATCACCTTGGCCACATCGGCCAGGTGCACCGGCGCGCCGTTGCGGTAGCTGACGATCAGCCTGGCGTAGTCCTCGGGATGGAACAGCTGGTCGTTGGCGGCAAGGGTCGACACGCTGTGCTCGCCGTACAACGCGCCCTTGGCCAGGTTGAGGCTGGTCTGCTGGATGGCCAGGCGGATGTCGGCCAGGGTCAGGCCGATGGCGGCGAGCTTCTCGGGCTGGGCCTGCACACGGATGGCCGGGCGCAGCTGGCCGGTGATGTTGATCAGGCCGACCCCGTCGATCTGGCTGAGCTGGCGGGCCAGCAGGGTCTCGGCGTAGTCGCTCAGTTGGTTGCCGGGCATCTGCGTCGAGCTGACGGTGAGGATCAGCACCGGGCTGTCGGCCGGGTTGACCTTGCGCCAGGTCGGCGGGCTGGGCATGTCCTGGGGCAGGCGCGCGGTGGCGGTGTTGATCGCCGCCTGGACTTCCTGGGCGGCGGTGTCGATGTTCTTGTCGAGGGTGAACTGCAGGATCAGGTTGGTCGAGCCCAGGGCGCTGCTGCTGGTCATCTGGGTCATGCCGGGGATGGCGCTGAACTGCACCTCCAGGGGCGTCGCCACCGACGAGGCCATGGTTTCCGGGCTGGCGCCGGGCAGCTGGGCGGTGACCTGGATGGTCGGGAAGTCGGCCTCGGGCAGGGGCGCCACCGGCAGGCGCGGGAAGGCGATGGCGCCCAGCAGCACCAGGGCGAAGGTCAGCAGCAGGGTGGCGATGGGGTGGTCGATGCACCAGGCCGAGACGCCGTTGCGGGTGTTCATGGCTGGCTCCTGCGGTCGGCCATCTCCGCCGGGGCGGGGGCGTCGGGCGTGACCTCGACGGTGCTGCCGGGTTTGAGCCGCGACTGGCCGTCCAGCACCAGGCGGTCGCCGGCCTTGACCCCGGCGATGACGTTCAGCGTGCTGTCCTGGTACACCACCTTGACCGGCACGGCGCTGACCTTGTCGCCGTCCAGGCGATAGACGAAGTGGCCGTCGATGCTGCGCTGCACCACCGGCGGCGGCACCACCAGGGCGTCCTCGTCCACTGCCGTACGCAGGCGTACCGTGACCAGTTGGCCGGGCCACAGGCGGCCGTCCTTGTTGTCGAACTCGGCTTTTACCCGCACCGTGCCGGTGGTGGCCGAGACCTGATTGTCGATCAGCATCAGGTGGCCCCTGGCGAGCAGGCTGCGTTCACCGTCGGCGTCCATGTACGCCTCGACCTCGGCGGGGGTAGGTGATTTCAGCAAGCCCTGCAGGACCGGGAGCTGCTGCTGAGGCAGTGCGAACTCCACGGCGATCGGATCGATCTGGGTGACGCTGAACAGGCTCTGGGTGTCGCTGGTGCGCACCAGGTTGCCGGGGTCGACGTTGCGGATGCCGACGCGGCCGGTGACCGGCGAGCGGATCTGCGTATAGCTGAGCTGTACCGCGGCATTGTCGATGGCCGCCTGGTTGCCCTTGAGGGTCGCCTGCAACTGGTTCACCAGGGCTTGCTGCTGATCGAGGGTCTGCTTCGACACGCCGTCGTCGGTGCTCAGCAGCTGGTAGCGCTTGAGGTTGACGTTGCCGACCTGCAACTGCGCCTGGGTCTGGCCGAGCTGGGCGCGGGCCTGATCCAGGTTCGCGCGGATTGCCCGGTCGTCGAGGGTGGCCAGCACGTCGCCCTGGCTGACCCATTGGCCTTCCTTGACCAACACCTGGGTCAGCACGCCCTCGACCTGGGGGCGGACCTCGACGCTGTGCAGCGACAGCACCGAGCCGATGGCGCTGAGGTCGCGCGGTACATCCTGCTGGGCCACCGCGACCACCCGCACCGGGATCGCGCTGGCGGCGCGGCTGGCTGGAGCTTGCTGGCGCAACTCCTGCCAGGTGCCGACGGCGGCCAGCAGGACGAGGGCCAGGCCAGTGATAACGAGGGAACGGGACGGACGTCGCATCGGGGCGGGCACCTTGGCCAAGGGGCTGGGGAAAAGATTCGGCTATTGCAGGGTTATAGCGCGCCGAGCGGGTCGGCAGCGTGACGCCTGGCTGTCACGGCTGTCAGTTTCGGCGGGTTGATGGCCAAGTGCCAATACCCTGCCGTGGATCAATATTGCACCGACGTTTGCCCCTAAAGTCGTACGCCCTGCCGATTTCCCGTACAACAACGAGAGCCTCCGATGAAGTGCAATGTGCCTGTTACCGGTCGCGAAGTGGATTACCCCGGCGACGCCAACATCCTGTCCACCACCGACCTGGACAGCCGCATTACCTATGCCAATGATGATTTCCTGCGGATCAGTGGTTTCTCCCGCGAGGAACTGCTGGGCAACGCCCATCACATCGTCCGCCATCCCGACATGCCGCCCCAGGCGTTTGCCCAGATGTGGCAGGCGCTCAAGGCCGGGCGTTCGTGGATGGGGCTGGTGAAGAACCGCTGCAAGAACGGCGACCACTACTGGGTAAGCGCCTTCGTCTCGCCGATCAGCAGCGGCGGGCAGGCGCTGGAGTACCAGTCGGTGCGGACCAAGCCTGGGGCCGAGCAGGTCGCGGCGGCCGAGCGCTGCTATGCGCGCCTGCGCGAAGGCCGACTTGGCTGGCGTGAGCGCTTGCCGGTACTGGGATTGGGCTCACGTTTGTCGCTGGCGGTCGGTGCCGTGCTGGCGCTGGTAGTGGGTGCCGGGCAGTGGTGGCTGGGGGCGCCGTTGCTGGAATCGCTGGTGGAAGTGGCAGCGGCGGCAGGTTTGAGCAGCCTGGCGATTCTGGTGCTGTTGCGCCCTTACGAGCGGTTGCGCCAGCAGGCCCAGGCGATCGCCGACAACCCGTTGAGCCAGCAGTTGTATACCGGCCGGCGTGACGGCCTGGGGCAGATCGAGTTCGCCATGCGCATGCTCAAGGCGCAGCTGGGGGCGGTGGTCGGGCGCATCGGCGATACCTCGTCGCGCCTGGCCGGGCACTCCGGCTCGCTGGTCGAGGCCCTGCACAGCAGTCATGCCAACAGCCTGGAGCAGCAGAGCGAAGCCGACCAGGTGGCGACAGCGATCCACCAGATGAGCGCCAGCGTCGCGCAGGTGGCCAGCAGCGCGCAGATGGCGGCGATGGCCGCCGACCAGGCCGAGGGTGAGACCCAGTCCGGCCATCACCTGGTCGACCGCAACCGCTGCGCGATCCAGGACCTGGCCGGCTCGCTGGTCGAGGCCAGCGAAGTGATCCACCAACTGGAGAATCACAGCAGCGAGATCTCCGGGGTGCTCGACGTGATCCGTGGCATCGCCGAGCAGACCAACCTGCTGGCGCTGAACGCCGCCATCGAGGCGGCGCGTGCCGGTGACCAGGGGCGTGGCTTCGCGGTGGTCGCCGACGAGGTGCGCGGCCTGGCCCAGCGCACCGCGCAGTCGACCCACGATATCCAGCGCATGATCGCCGCCCTGCAGGAGGGTGCCCGCGCGGCGGTGCAGGTGATGCAGCAGAGCAGCGCCCATGCCGGGCACAGCGTCGAGCAGGCGCAACTGGCCAGCGACGCGCTGGACAGCATCAGCGTGCGGGTCAACCAGATCAACGAGATGAGCCTGCAGATCGCCGCAGCGGTGGAGCAGCAGAGCCAGGTCAGCGAGAACATCAACCGCAACATCACCAGCATCCGCCAGGCCAGCGAGGCGACGGTCAGCGTCGGGCAGCGCAGCCACAGCAGTGCCAGTGACGTGGCGGAGCTGGCCAAGGACCTGCGGCGGCTGGCGGATGAGTTCTGGCGGCGGTGTCAGTGATTGAGTTGTCAGTGCCGGCCCTATCGCGGGGCAAGCCCGCTCCCACAATAGTGGCCTCGAAGCCTGGAGTGTCGAGGGCTAGGGCGTGGGAGCGGGCTTGCCCCGCGATTGGATCTATCTAGAAACCGATGAACGCATAGTAGATCGGCGCTTCGCCCGTCACCTGCAGGCGATGACCCTGTAATTCGGCCGCAAGCGCCTCGTCCTGCACATGCACCACCCACGGCCCATCGACCGCCATTGGCGCCTGTTCCAGCACCGCCGCGAACGCCGCCATGTCCGGCAACCACGCGGTAAACCCGTTGCCCTTAAGCGCGCTGGTGGTCATCCCCAGCGCCTGGCAGATCGCCACCTTGGCGGCGATATCGTCGCGGTCCGCCTGACGCGAAGCCTCGATCAAGGCGCGCAGTGTCTCATCCACCGGCAGGCTGCCATGAATCAGCTCAGGCCCTTGTTCCCAAGCTTCGGGCGGGCAGTCCTTGTTTTCCGGCCGCAGCGGCAGGTGCGGGTTGATTTCCGCCGGGTAGATGCGACAGACCAGCGGCCGGCTTTCATAGATGCCGCACAAGTCGTTGTCGTCGAGGTTGCGACAACGCCCCGGGTTGAACGCGGCGAAGGTGACCGACACCTGCAGTTGCCCGGCACCACAGGGCACCGGGAATGAACGGCGCAGCACATGCTCGCGCTGGTCCACCGGCATGCCCGGGCCATCGGCGAGGAACCCTTCGATCAGCACCACCACCTGGCCGCCGGAGGCCGCCCACGAGTGGGCCTCGGCAAGTGTCAGCGGCACATGATGGCCCGTGCAGCATTTGCCGCAGCCGGTGCAGGCGAAGCGAATGCTGTCGCTCATCGCTTGCCGGCGTCCCATTCGCTGGTGAAGGCTTGCTGGCGTTGGCGGTCATACAGGCACAACTCGGTACCGGTGCGGTTCTGCATGTGCTTCTGCGGGTAGGTGCCCTCGATCAACAGCGCGCTGTAACCGACCCGGTCGTCGAACTCGGTGGGCTTGCCCAGGGCGTGGGCATCCTTGAACTGGCTGGCGGCCAGGCAGGCCTTGAGCATGTGCTTGCGCTGGTCGGTCCAGGCCTGGTTGCTCGAGGCGTGGGCTACGCCGCTGGCAAGGGCGCAGAGAATGAGGAACGAACTGAGGTATTTCATACGCGACACCGCCAATGAATCTGCGAAGGGCGCGAATTATGCCCGAACGTTTTCCTTCATCAAGTCAGGAAAATCCTGACTTGATGTGTCAGCGCTCCTCGAACACCACCGTCCGCGCCGCCGTCACCAGGCAGTTGGTCAGCTCCGGCGAGGAGAACTTGGTCAGGATCGCATTGGCCCCCGCCAGCTTGGCCTTGTCGCCGCTCATCGCGCTGTCCAGCGAGGTGTGCAGCAGGATGTACAGGTGCTGGAAGTCCGGCGTTTCACGCAGGGTGCGGGTGAAGGCGAAGCCATCCATCTCGGACATCTCGATGTCGGAGACGATGATGTTGATTTCCCGCTCGGTGCCTTGCAGCTCCAGCAGCACGTTGATCGCATCCTTGGCGCTGCGCGCGGTATGGCACTCGATGCCGAGGTTGCGCAGGGTGTGCACCGATTGCTGCAGCGCGACCTGGCTGTCGTCCACCACCAGGATGTTGGCGGCGGCCAGCAGGCTGGCGTCTTCCTCGCTGACTTCGCCCGGGTGCGGCTCGTGGGCCGGCGGGGCGATGCCGTGGATGACTTTCTCGATGTCCAGCACCTGCACCAGGGTGTTGTCGACCCGGGTCACGCCGGTGATGAACGAGCGGTTGCCCGATCCGTAGGGCGGCGGCTTGATGTCGGTGCTCAGGCAATGGACGATGCGGCTTACCGCCTGCACGTGCAGGCCCTGGCGCGAGCGGCTGATCTCGGTGACGATCAGGCAGCCGCCGTCGGGGTCGGCCAGGGGCATTTCGCCGATGGCGCGGGACAGGTCGATCACCGACAGCGAGTTGCCGCGCAGGGTGGCGACGCCTTTGACATGCGGGTGGGACTCCGGCAGCTTGGTCAGCGGCGGGCAGGGGATGATCTCGCTGACCTTGAGCAGGTTGATAGCCATCAGCTTGCCGCTGCGCAGGGTGAACAGCAGCAGGGACAGCGAGTCCGCGCGGGCTTTTTGCGTGGCCATGGGCAACCTTCGGTTCGAAATGGGGGAGGATGCCGGGTTATCGGCTTTTTGGCGTCAGGCTTTAGCGTAGTTTGCTATTTGCGATGGTGTATTCAGCGCAAGCCCAGTCGCTTGGCCAGCCGGCTCAGGTTGGCCCGGTCCAGCCCCAGCTCTCGCGCCGCGGCGGCCCAGTTGTCATGGTGGCGATTCAGGCAGGCTTCGACGATCTGCCGCTGATAATCATCCACCGCTTCACGCAGCCCGCCCTCGGGCAACGGCACATCGGCCGACGGCGCTTCGGCTACTACCGGCATGGCCGGCGCCAGGTTGCGCAGGTCGAGGTCGGCCGCTTCCAGGGTGAGGATCTTCGGCCGCTGCCCGTGTTGCCCCAGCGCCTTGAGCGCCGAACGGCCGATCAAGTGCTCCAGCTCGCGCACATTGCCCGGCCAGCCGTAGGCCAGCAGCGCGGCCTGGGCGTCCGCGGACAGCCGCAGGCTGCCCAGCCCCAGGCGCGAGCGGTTCTGTTCGAGGAAATAGCCCGCCAGCAACAGCACGTCGCGACCCCGTTCGCGTAGCGGTGGCACGTGCAACGGATAGACGCTCAGGCGGTGATAGAAGTCGGCGCGGAAGTGGCCGCTGCGCACCTCCTCGGCCAGATCGCGGTTGGTCGCGGCGATCAGACGGACATCCACGCGGTGTTCGCGATCCGAGCCCAGCCGCTGCAGTTGCCCGCTTTGCAGTACCCGCAGCAGCTTGGCCTGTACCGCCAGGGGCAGTTCGCCAACCTCGTCGAGGAACAGCGTGCCGCCGTTGGCCAGCTCGAACTTGCCTCGGCGTTCGCCGTGGGCGCCGGTGAAGGCGCCGCGCACGTGGCCGAACAGTTCGCTCTCCACCAGGGTGTCGGGCAGCGCGGCGCAGTTGAGGCTGACCATCGGTTTGTCGGCGCGCTGGCTGGTGCGGTGCAGGGCCTGGGCCACCAGTTCCTTGCCGACGCCGGTCTCGCCGGTGATCAGCACGGTCAGGTCGCTGCCGCCGACCAGGCGGATCTCCTCGACCAGGCGCTTGTGCGCCTTGCTCTGGCCAATCAGTTCCCGGTCCTGGCCGCTGGCCTGGCGGTACACCTCGGCGCGCTGGTGTTCGTCCTCGGCGCGCGAGGCCAGGTGTTCGATGCGCTCGGCCACGGTCACCGTGGCGGCGGCCAGGCTGGCGAAGGCCTGCAAGGCGTCGAGCTCCAGGCTCTGGAACTGGCCGGGGGTGAGGGCGTCGAGGGTCAGCAGGCCCCAGGGGCGCTCGTCGACCATCAACGGGCAGCCCATGCAGTCGTGGACTTCGAGGTCGACATGCTCGGCATTGACCAGGCCGTCATAAGGGTCGGGCAACTGGCTGTCACTGGCGAAGCGGGTCGGCTCCGGGCGACTCAGGAGCACCTGGAAGCGCGGATGCTCGCTGACCTTGAAGCGCCGGCCCAAGGTGTCTGGCGACAGCCCGTCCACCGCCAGCGGCACCAGCCACTCACCGTCCAGGCGCAGCAGTGCCGCGGCATCGCAAGGCAGCAGGCCGCGCATGGCACCGAGCAGGCGGCGGTAGCGCTCCTGGTCGGGCAGGTCGCAGGAGAGGTCGCTGACCAGAGGGAGGAGGGCGGTGAGCAGGGGCTTTGCAGTCATATGGACTCCTGTTGGTCGTAATGACTATACGCCTGAGTGTGTCCTTATGACACTGATGTGCTCAAGAGCCTGATTTTATTGGTGTTTAAAGTTGGCACGATTGCTGAAATACCCCAGGCAACCATTCGAAGCCAAAGGCTCAGGAGTTGTCGCAATGCTCAATGCCGAACAACGTGCAATCATCAAGGCCACTGTCCCCCTGCTGGAAAGCGGTGGCGAGGCCCTGACCACCCACTTCTACAAACTGATGCTCAGCGAGTACCCCGAGGTGCGTCCGCTGTTCAACCAGGCCCACCAGGCCAGCGGCGACCAGCCGCGTGCCCTGGCCAACGGCGTGCTGATGTACGCCCGTCACATCGACCGGCTCGAGCAACTGGGCGGCCTGGTCGGGCAGATCATCAACAAGCATGTGGCCCTGCAGATTCTCCCCGAACATTATCCGATCGTTGGCAGCTGCCTGCTGCGCGCCATCGAGCAAGTGCTGGGCAAGGACATCGCCACCCCGGAAGTGATCGCCGCCTGGGCCGCCGCCTATGGCCAGCTGGCCGATATCCTCATCGGTGCGGAAGAGCACCTCTATAAGGAGAAGGAGCAGGCCGCTGGCGGCTGGCGCGGTACCCGTGAATTCCGCCTGGTGCGCCGCGAGCAGGAAAGCCGCGAGATCGTCTCGTTCTACTTCGCACCGCTCGATGGCAAGCCGGTGCTCAAGGCCGAGCCGGGCCAGTACATCGGCTTGCAGGTGTTCATCGATGGCCAGGAGCAGCGCCGCAACTACTCGCTATCGGCTCTGTGCGACGGCGAGCAGTACCGCATCAGCGTCAAGCGCGAAGCGGGTGGCAAGGTCTCCAACTACTTGCATGACGGCTTGATGGTCGGTGATACCCTGCAACTGTTCCCGCCATCCGGTGACTTCACCCTCGCCGCCAGCGACAAGCCGCTGGTGCTGATCAGTGGCGGGGTTGGCATCACCCCGACCCTGGCGATGCTCGAGGCGGCGCTCAAGACCGAGCGACCGGTGCACTTCATCCACTGCGCGCGAAATGGCGCGGTGCACGCCTTCCGCGACTGGATCGACGGGCTGGCGGCGCGCCACCCGCAGCTCAAGCGCTTCTATTGCTACGCCGAGGAAGATGGCAGCCAGGCCGCCGACGCCGTGGGCCTGCTGGACCAGGCGCTGCTGGGCGAGTGGCTGCCGCGTGAGCGTGACATCGACGCCTACTTCCTCGGGCCAAAGGGCTTCATGGCCGCGATCAAGCGCCAGCTCAAGGGCCTGGGCGTGCCGGAAGGGCAAGCGCGCTACGAGTTCTTCGGACCGGCGGCGGCGTTGGAGTGAAACGCTGAGCCCATCGCGGGGCTTGCCCCGCGATTCATCCCAATCGCTGCGGTTCGGCGTTCTGTCGGGCCGACAGCACCCGGATGCTCCCGGCCGTGGGTAATCGAGAACGAAACGGACGATGACATTCGGCGCTATCGATGTGGCCGAGCGCCGAACCGCAGCGATTGGGCCTGTCCCTTCACTATATAGAAAGAGATGAACGCCTCCACACCGGCGTTCATCTTTAATCCTCCTTTAATCACGGTATCCTTCACTCCTGGGTGTCGAGGGGCCTGCCCCTGTCCGGTGCTCAAGCTGGCACATTTTTCATGTTGGCCAGTGAACCGAAACCGACCCGCTCGGTCCTAGGTCATCAGTGGATAGCCACGCACGCCCCTGCTCGATGCATTCAAAGGTCATCTCCAGCGTGTAGACTGGGCGCCCCTCGGGCAGCCCACGCTGCCACTCTCCATCGAAGGAATCGGCAATGAACGAACTCTCATCGCGCCTGAACCGGGAACGGCGCTTTCTGGTGCTCCTCGGCGTGATCTGCCTTGCGCTGATCGGCGGCGCCCTGTACATGCAGGTAGTGCTGGGCGAGGCGCCGTGCCCGCTGTGCATCCTGCAGCGTTATGCCCTGCTGTTCATCGCGATCTTCGCCTTCATCGCCGCGGCCATGCCCGGGCGCCGTAGCCTGACCTTCTTCGAGGCGCTGGTGGTGCTCAGCGCCATCGGCGGGATCGTTGCGGCGGGCAACCATGTGTATATACTCGCCAACCCGATGGTGAGCTGTGGCATCGACACCCTGCAGCCCATCGTCGACGACCTGCCGCTGGCCAAGCTCTGGCCACTGGCCTTCCAGGTCGACGGTTTCTGCTCCACCCCGTATCCGCCGATCCTCGGCTTGTCGCTGGCGCAATGGGCGCTGATGGCCTTCGTCCTGACGGCGCTGCTGGTGCCCCTGGGAATCTACCGAAACCGACGTCGCGGTTAGACCAAAGTCCCGAATTGACCTGGGTCTATTGCACGGCAAGATAAGCCGCAAAGTGCGCCGCACGATTGATCCAGGTCAGCCATCAGCCCTTGCGCGGCAAGGGTTTCAGGGCTACTGGAAGGGGTGCGACAAACTGTCGCGAAGTTGATTTTTTGACCAGTATTGTTGCGCATTCTGTAAAAGACTGTTGCTCAATAAGTCATAGTCATCGTGGGGCGACCTATCTACAATCGCCCCCAATTTCCGTTCGGCACTGCTTGCAAGTCGCAGGATTGATGGAAGCCGCAGCGCTTTCCATTTGCTGACTTCGTCAAGTTTCGCCCAACGGCGATACCGGGCGGACCCCCCTCCGCGTTTTCCGCACCAAATGGACTTGGTCTGAAGTACAGGCCTGTTGCCTACGAAACCATAAGCACCGCACACCCGCTTGACGCCAAGATCCTGCAGTCGGATCCCTGGCAGGGGCGAGTACGGGCGCCAATTGCCGCACTTGGCAGGACGAAGTGTTGGCTACCAAAACACAAATTGCATTGAAGCAAGCTGATCTAGAGGTCGTGAGATGAGTAAAAAGCGTTACCCCAGACTGTTTGGCATATTGCCCTTTTTAGGCATGCTTTTACTCAGTGGGTGCAACTGGACCCTGCTCGACCCCAAGGGCCAGGTCGGCATTGAGCAGAAGAACCTGATCCTGATCGCCACCGGCCTGATGCTGCTGGTGGTCGTGCCCGTGATCATCATGACCCTGGCGTTCGCCTGGAAGTACCGTGCTTCCAACAAGGCCGCCACCTACACCCCCGACTGGTCGCACTCGACCAAGATCGAGGCCGCGGTGTGGATCATCCCGATCCTGATCATCATCGCCCTGGGTTACTTCACCTACCACTCCACCCACAAGCTGGACCCGTACCGTCCACTGGATTCCGATGTGAAGCCGGTGCAGATCGACGTGGTCGCGCTGGACTGGAAGTGGCTGTTCATCTACCCGGAGCAGGGCATCGCCACGGTCAACAAGATCGTCTTCCCGGCCAACACCCCGGTTAACTTCCGTGTCACCTCCGACGCCGTGATGAACTCCTTCTTCATCCCGGGTCTGGGCGGCCAGATCTACGCCATGGCCGGCATGACCACCAAACTGCACCTGATCGCCAACGAGAACGGTGTGTTTGACGGCATCTCCGCCAACTACAGCGGCGCCGGCTTCACCGGTATGAAATTCAAGGCTGTCGCCACTTCGCAAGCTGACTTCGATGCATGGGTCGCTGAAGTGAAGGCATCGCCGAAGAAACTGGACCAGGCCGAATATGACGCCTTGGCCAAAGCTAGCGAAAACAACCCAGTCGCGCTGTACAGCGAGGCTCCGGCTGACCAGTTCCAGCGCATCGTCGACAAGTACGAAGGCATGAACCGCGGTCGTCCGAACCACGAAGAAGCAGGCAGCAAAGATCTGGCCACCACCAAGGGTGTGGAATCGAGTATGCAACCAGCTGCCGGTGCAGAGGAGTAAGAGATGTTCGGTAAATTAACTCTGGAGGCGATACCGTATCACGAGCCGATAGTCATGGTGACGCTTGCCATGATCGCGCTCGGTGGTATCGCTGTCGTTGGTGCCATCACCTATTTCCGCAAGTGGACCTACTTGTGGACCGAGTGGCTGACCACGGTCGACCACAAGAAAATCGGCGTGATGTACATCATCGTCGCTATGGTCATGCTGCTGCGCGGCTTCGCCGACGCCATCATGATGCGTACCCAGCTGGCCGCCGCCACCGGTGGCTCGGAAGGCTACCTGCCGCCTGAACACTATGACCAGATCTTCACCGCCCACGGTGTGATCATGATCATCTTCATGGCGATGCCGTTCTTCACCGGCCTGATGAACCTCGCGGTTCCGTTGCAGATCGGTGCACGTGACGTTGCCTTCCCGTTCCTGAACTCCCTGAGCTTCTACCTGCTGCTGGCAGGCGTGCTGCTGGTCAACATCTCGCTGGGCGTTGGTGAATTCGCCAAGACCGGCTGGGTTGCCTATCCGCCGCTCGCGGGTATCCAGTACAGCCCTGGGGTGGGTGTCGATTACTACATCTGGGCGCTACAGCTCTCAGGCTTGGGTACGACACTGACAGGCGTGAACTTCCTCGTCACCGTGATGAAGATGCGCGCCCCTGGCATGAAGCTGATGGACATGCCGATCTTCACCTGGACCTGCACCTGGGCCAACGTGCTGATCGTCGCTTCCTTCCCGATCCTGACCGCCGCACTCGCCCTGCTGACCGTTGACCGTTATCTGGACTTCCACATCTTCACCAACGAGCTTGGTGGGAACCCGATGATGTACGTCAACCTGTTCTGGGCGTGGGGTCACCCTGAGGTCTACATCCTGATCCTGCCGGCCTTCGGCGTGTTCTCGGAAGTCACCTCGACCTTCGCAGGCAAGCGCCTGTTCGGTCACCACTCGATGATCTACGCCTCGGGCGCGATCGCCATCCTGGGCTTTGCGGTCTGGCTGCACCACTTCTTCACCATGGGTGCCGGCGCCAGCGTCAACACCTTCTTCGGCCTGGCGACGATGCTGATCTCCATTCCGACCGGTGTGAAGCTGTTCAACTGGCTGTTCACCATCTACCAGGGCCGTCTGCGCTTCACCGCGCCGATCATGTGGACCCTGGGCTTCATGGTCACCTTCTCCATCGGTGGCATGACCGGCGTCCTGCTGGCTGTTCCAGGTGCCGACTTCGTTCTGCACAACAGCCTGTTCGTGATCGCCCACTTCCACAACGTGATCATCGGTGGCGCGGTATTCGGCTACATCGCCGGCTTCGCCTTCTGGTTCCCGAAAGCCTTCGGTTTCACCCTGAACGAGAAGTGGGGCAAGGCTGCCTTCTGGTTCTGGATCTCCGGCTTCTACGTTGCGTTCATGCCGCTGTACGCCCTGGGCTTCATGGGCATGACCCGTCGTCTGAACCACTCCGACAACCCGCTGTGGGAACCCTACCTGTACGTGGCCGTGGTCGGCGCCGTGCTGATCCTGTTCGGTATCGCCTGCCAGCTGATCCAGATCTACGTCTCGGTTCGCGACCGCAAGGACAACATGGACGTCACTGGCGACCCATGGGGCGGCCGTACCCTGGAGTGGTCGACTTCGTCGCCACCTCCGTTCTACAACTTCGCTCACATGCCTGAGCATGTTGGCCTGGACGCCTGGCACGAAGCCAAGCAAGCCGGTGCCGCGTACAAAGCTCCGGCCAAGTACGAAGCGATCCACATGCCGAGCAACACTTCCACCGGTCTGTTCATGGGTCTGTTCCTGACCGTGTTCGGCTTCGCCTTCATCTGGCACATCTGGTGGCTGGTGGGTGCGAGCCTGGTTGCGACCATCGCCGTCTTCGTTCGCCACGCCGCGCGTGACGACCAGGGCTACATGGTGCCGGCCGAAGAAGTGGCGCGCATCGAAGGCGAGCGCATGAAAGCGCTGGCCAACGCTGGTGCACTGCCTGCCGGCGGCGCACGTGTCGAATCGTTTGAACGGGTGTAATCAATGTCCAGTCAAGTAATCCACGGTGGCGCGCATGGTCATGACCATGCGCACGATGACCACCACCACGACTCGGGCCAGATGACCGTCCTCGGTTTCTGGCTGTACCTGATGACCGACTGCATCCTGTTTGCGTCGCTCTTCGCCACCTACGCGGTGCTGTCCGGCAGTTTTGCCGGCGGCCCGTCGGGCCACGACATCTTCCAGCTCGACTTCGTGCTGGTTGAAACCGCGTTCCTGCTGCTGTCCTCGATCACCTTCGGCTTCGCCATGCTGAAGATGTTCGACGGCAAGAAGGCCGGCGTACTGGGCTGGTTGGCCGTGACCTTCCTGTTCGGTGCAGGCTTCATCGCGATGGAAATCTATGAATTCCATCACCTGATCGCCGAAGGTTTCGGCCCGCAGCGCAGCGGCTTCCTGTCGGGCTTCTTCGCCCTGGTGGGCACCCACGGTCTGCACGTGACCGCTGGCCTGATCTGGATGGCGATCATGATGTATCAGATCAACAAGCACGGCATCACGCCGACCGCCAAGACTCGCATGAGCTGCCTGAGCCTGTTCTGGCACTTCCTGGATGTGGTCTGGATCTGCGTGTTCACCGTCGTCTACCTGCTGGGAGTTCTGTAATGGCTAGCGCACACGACACTCATCACGAGGGTAACCACGGTAGCGTGAAGTCGTACATGATCGGCTTCGTCCTCTCGATCATCCTGACCGCGATTCCGTTCGGCCTGGTGATGTTCCCGAGCCTGCCGAAGAACCTGACCGTCCTGATCGTGGTGGCCATGGCCGTCATCCAGGTGGTTGTGCACCTGGTGTACTTCCTGCACATGGACCGCTCGAAAGAGCAGCGTTCCAACGTGTCGACGTTCCTGTTCACTACCCTGGTGATCGCTCTGCTGGTCGGCCTGTCGCTGTGGATCATGTTCAGCATCCACTTCGAAATGTTGGCCAAGTGAGGTAAGACTGCATGTCCGTGAAGCACTTTATCCAAATCACCAAACCGGGGATCATTTTCGGTAACGTGCTTTCCGTGGCAGGCGGTTTCTTCCTTGCCGCTAAGGGGCATGTGGATTTCGCCCTGTTCCTGGCGGTGGTGATCGGTACTTCCCTGGTGGTCGCGTCCGGATGCGTGTTCAACAACTGCATCGACCGTGACATCGACCACAAGATGGAACGTACCAAGAACCGCGTCATGGTTCAGGGCGGCATGTCGCTGCCCCTGGCGCTGATCTACGCCACCCTGCTCGGGGTGGCGGGTTTCAGCCTGCTGTATGTGCAAGCCAATCCGCTGGCGGCGTTCTGCGCCCTGGTCGGTTTCGTGGTCTACGTCGGTTTCTACAGCCTGTGGCTGAAGCGCAAATCGGTGCACGGTACCCTGGTCGGCAGCCTGTCCGGTGCCATGCCTCCGGTGATCGGCTACTGCGCCGTGAGCAACAGCTTCGACCTGGCCGCGGTGACCCTGCTGGTGATGTTCAGCCTGTGGCAGATGCCGCACAGCTTTGCCATCGCCATCTTCCGTTTCAAGGACTACAGCGCCGCCAACATTCCGGTCCTGCCGGTGGCACGCGGTATCCTCGCGGCGAAGAAGCAGATCGTGCTGTATGTGCTTGCCTTCGTGCTCGCCACCCTGATGCTGACCCTCGGCGGCTATGCCGGCCTGGGTTACCTCGCCGTGGCGGCGGCCATGGGCCTGTACTGGCTGTACATGGCCTGGGGCGGCTACAAGGCCGAGGACGACAGCAAGTGGGCCCGCAAGGTGTTTGGCTTCTCCATCCTCACCGTTACCGCCCTGAGCGTGATGATGGGCGTGGACAGCCAGACCGCGGCTGATGTGCTGATGACCTACGCGCGCTGATACAGCAGCCTGTTACACCAAGAACCCCGGCCATGTGCCGGGGTTTTTTTATGCTTTTTTCCTGTGTTTGCCCGCGAAGGGCCAGTGCTGGAAACATAAATCTCAAATTTCAAAAAAATAGTCTGAAAAAATCCAACAAAACAGGAAATTATCTTTTGCATTAACTGTGTTTCGGCACTATCTTCTGATTCAGGCCGCCGCAGCGGCCAGCGTCGCTCGGACGGTTCCGGGCGCTTACGTCTGCAGAGGAACACATGGCCAACCCAGGTTCGCCGCGCCGCTTCGCGCGCATCGATCGTCTCCCCCCGTACGTCTTCAACATCACCGCCGAGCTCAAGATGGCCGCCCGCCGACGTGGCGAGGACATCATCGACCTGAGCATGGGCAACCCCGATGGCGCCACGCCGCCGCACATCGTCGAGAAGCTGGTGCAGGTCGCCCAGCGCGAGGACACCCACGGCTATTCCACCTCCCGTGGCATCCCGCGCCTGCGCCGGGCCATTTCCAACTGGTACAAGGAACGCTACGACGTCGCCATTGACCCGGAAAGCGAGGCCATCGTCACCATCGGCTCGAAAGAGGGCCTGGCGCACCTGATGCTCGGCACCCTCGACCATGGCGATACGGTACTGGTGCCCAACCCCAGCTACCCGATCCACATCTACGGCGCGGTGATCGCCGGCGCCCAGGTGCGCTCCGTGCCGCTGGTGCCGGGGGTGGATTTTTTCAACGAGCTGGAGCGGGCGATCCGCGAGTCGATCCCCAAGCCGAAGATGATGATCCTGGGCTTTCCGTCCAACCCCACCGCCCAGTGCGTCGAGCTGGACTTCTTCGAGCGCGTGGTGGCCCTGGCCAAGCAGTACGATGTGTTGGTGGTGCACGACCTGGCCTACGCCGACATCGTCTACGACGGATGGAAGGCGCCGTCGATCATGCAGGTGCCGGGCGCCAAGGACATCGCCGTGGAGTTCTTCACCCTGTCCAAGAGCTACAACATGGCGGGCTGGCGGATCGGCTTCATGGTCGGCAACCCCGAGCTGGTCAGCGCCCTGGCGCGGATCAAGAGCTACCACGACTACGGCACCTTCACCCCGCTGCAGGTGGCCGCCATCGCCGCCCTGGAAGGCGACCAGCAGTGCGTGCGCGATATCGCCGAGCAGTACCGTCAGCGCCGCAACCTGCTGGTCAAGGGCCTGCACGAGATGGGCTGGATGGTCGAGAACCCCAAGGCCTCGATGTATGTCTGGGCCAAGATCCCCGAGGCCTATGCGCACCTGGGGTCGCTGGAGTTCGCCAAGAAACTGCTGGCCGAGGCCAAGGTCTGCGTGTCGCCGGGGATCGGCTTCGGTGACTACGGCGACGATCATGTGCGCTTTGCCCTGATCGAGAACCAGGACCGGATCCGCCAGGCCATTCGCGGCATTCGCCAGATGTTCCGGGCCGATGGTGTGACCCGCAAGTAAGCCGTTCACCCTGATCGCGGGGCAAGCCCGCTCCCACGCCATTCAGTGGGAGCGGGCGTGCCCCGCGATGCGTTTGCGCCGATCAGCGGCGATCTTTTTTTGCGTCCCCCTCTTCTCAGCCGTTCGCGCCTGGATTACAAATAGCGCCGCGGGCGCTCGCCCCGATAACAACAACCTCCTTCCCTGGCCATCATGTCCGATCAGAACCCTTGCCTGACCTGCGGCGCCTGCTGCGGCTACTTTCGTGTGTCTTTCTTCTGGGGTGAATGCCAGTCCGCCGGTGGCGTGGTGCCCGACGATCTGGTGGTGCAGATCAATCCGACCCGGGTCGCCATGATCGGCACCGACGCCAAGCCTTGCCGCTGCGTCAGCCTGGGCGGCGAGATCGGCACGCAAGTGGCGTGCTCCATTTATGAGAACCGCTCCAGCCCCTGCCGCGAGTTCGAGGCCTCGTGGAAAAACGGTGTGCACAACCCCAGCTGTGACGACGCACGGGCGGCCTATGGTCTGCCACCGCTGACACCACCGGGCGCCAATGAGCCGCATTGGCCGGAAGAGGGAGCGGAGGTCGCCTGAAAGTCGACCTGCCTTCCGAGCGACGGTACGGCGATGGGAATTGCCCCGTGATGGCCGTATGGCCTTATCGCGGGTAGGCTTGCTTTCACACACCGCCGTACATTTTGGCCTCCGCCATTACCGCTCGTCGGTTGGATCCAATGCTCGGGTGGCTGAAACCCGCGAAACACGTGCCGCCTCGACAAAGTATTAACACCATTTGACCGTCCCCTGCGCCGTATTGCCCGCGCCTGAGCGGCTACACATTCCTTCAAAGGATATTCGTAGCCATAGATCAGGCGTTTCGGCCGTCGCGTGTTCCACTGCTCTTTTCTGCCCTGCTGTGCACGCATTCAAGGACTGAAGTGCCTGATCCACGAAGGAGCTCTACGTGGACAGACGTGCCGCCCCCCGTTCACCCGCCCGTTTCTCGCAACTGTCGCTGGCTGTCAGCCTGGCTGTCGGTGCGATGGCATTTGGTCTGTCCAGCGAACAGGCGCTGGCCGTCTGTAGCGCGGCCGGTTCGACGATCACCTGCAACGGCGCTGCCAACCCGCTGGCGCCGAGCTATACCAATGGCGGCAGTGGCCTTACCGTCAACGTCAACCCAGGCGCGAGCCTGGGTACCTTGCTGGGCGTGGGCGGCACTTCGTTGTCACTGGCCGGGAACAACAACACCCTGAACAACTCCGGCACCATCGACCCGACGTTGCTCGGGCTGCTGAGCATCCAGTCCTCCGCCGTGCTGATCGGCAACACCGGCACCGGCAGCATCCTCAACATCAACAACAACGCCACGGGCGTGATCAAGGGCACCGGCGCCTTGCTCGGCGCCAACCTGCTGAACCTCACCGGCATGGCGCTGGACGCGCGCAACGGCGCCGGCGGCACCACCACCATCAGTAACGCCGGCAGTATCGGCTCCTCGGCGCTGGCCAGCCTCACGCTGGTGAGCGAGGACACGCCGGTCATCGCCGTGACCGGCGGCAGCACGGTGAACTTCACCAACACCGGCACCATCCTTGGCCGTGCCGCGTTCGAGGCTTCCGCGGCTGGCAACACCTTCACCAACGCCGGGACCCTGACCGGCAGCCTGTCGATGGGGGCCAACAGCACCAACCGCTTCAACGCCATCACCGGCTCCAGCGTTGGGGCAGGGCTTGGCGTCGGCGTGGCCTTGCTGGTCACCAGCAACCCGAACCTTGCCTACGCGGCAGCTGGCAAGATCGACGGCGGCGCAGGCGGCACTAATACCTTGGCATTGCAAAACGCCATTGGCGGCGGCAGTGGGACCAGTGGCAGCGGCACGATCAACGCCACCAACTACATCAACTTCAGCCGCCTGATTGTCGACGCCGGCACCTGGAGCCTGATCGGCCAGGTGCTCAACGGCACCACCCAGACCACCCTCAACGGTGGCCAGCTCAACTTCGACAACGCCAGCGCCTTCGGTAGCGGTGCCATTACCGTCAATGGGGGTGGGCTGGCGGGGACTGTCGGTGGTCTGAGCCTGGCCAACAACTTCATCCTCAACGCCGGTCTGAGCGTCGGCGGCGCCACCGACATGGCCCTCAATGGCGTGGTTTCGGGTGTCGGCGGGCTGACCAAAACCGGCGCCGGGCTGCTCACCCTTGGCGCCACCAACACCTACAGTGGCGGCACCACCCTCGCCGCCGGCGGTCTCAACCTGACCAGTGCCGCGGCGCTGGGCAGTGGCGGCCTCACCGTCAGCGGCGCCAGCAGCCTGCAGGGCAGCGTGCCGCTGGTGTTGAACAGCAACGTGGCATTGAACGCGGCGTTGACCTTGCCCGGCAGCAATGCCCTGACTCTGGGGGGCGTGCTCAGCGGCACCGGTTCGCTGGTCAAGAGCGGTAGCGGTGGCTTGACGCTGAACGGCGTCAACACCTACAGCGGCGGCACGACCCTGGGCAGCGGTACCCTCACCCTCGGCAACGCCAGCGCCCTGGGCAGCGGCGCGTTGGCACTGAGCGGCAACGGCACCCTGGACACCACGGCGACCATGGCCCTTGGCAATGCCATCAATCTGGGCAGCAGTACCCTGACCTTGCCGGGCAATAACGCCTTGACGCTCAACGGCGTGATTGGCGGCAGCGGCAGCCTGACCAAGAATGGCACCGCCGACCTCACTCTCAACGGCGTCAACACCTACAGCGGCACCACCACTCTGGGCGGTGGCAAGCTCACCGTCGGCAACAGCGCGGCGCTGGGCACCAGCGGCCTGACCCTGGGCGGCAATGCCAGCCTGGACGCCAGCAGCGCGGTCAGCCTGGGCAATGCGATCAACCTGGGGGCCAACACCCTTGACCTGCTGGGCACCAGCGCCACCACCCTGGGCGGTGTCATCAGCGGGACTGGCGCGCTGGTCAAGAATGGCGCCGGCGACCTGACCCTCAATGGCAACAACACCTTCAGCGGCGGCCTGACGCTCAACACCGGCAAGCTCACCGTCGGGCACAGCAATGCGCTGGGCAGCGGAGCGCTGACCCTGGGCGGCAACGTCAGCCTCGATGCCGGTACCGCGGTCAACCTGGGCAACGCGGTCAACCTCGGCGCCAACACCCTCAACCTGCTGGGCACCAGTGCCACGACCCTGGGTGGTGTCATCAGCGGTACCGGCGCGCTGGTCAAGAACGGCAGCGCCGGCCTGACCCTCAACGGCAGCAACACCTTCAGCGGCGGCACCACCCTCAATGGCGGCGTGCTGACCGTGGGCAACAACAATGCCCTGGGCACCGGCGCGCTGTCCCTGGGCGGCAATGCCAGCCTCGATGCGGGCGTGGCGGTCAACCTGGGCAACGCCATCAACCTGGGTGGCAACACACTCACTCTGCCGGGCACGAGTGCCACCACCCTGGGTGGCGTGATCAGCGGCACCGGGGCGCTGGTCAAGAATGGCAGCAGCAACCTGACCCTGGGTGGCGCCAACACCTTCAGCGGCGGGCTGACCCTCAATGCCGGTACCCTGACCCTGGCCACCGCGGCGGCCCTGGGCACGGGCGGCTTGACCGTCGGTGGGGCCTCGACCCTGGCCAACACGGCAGCGATGACCCTGAACAATGGCGTCAATCTCGGCGCCGACCTGACCCTCGCCGGCGCCAACAACCTCACGCTGGCCGGCAACCTCGGCGGCAGCGGCGGCCTGATCAAGAACGGCAGCGCCAGCCTGACCCTGAGTGGCAACAACACCCAGAACGGCGCCACGGCGCTGAACGCCGGCACCCTGGTGCTCGGCAGCAACACCGCGCTGGGCACCGGCGCGCTCAATGCCGCGGCCAACACCACCCTGGATACCAGTGTCGCCGGGCTGAACATCGGTAACGCCCTCAACCTGGCCGGCAACCTGAACCTGCCCGGCAGCAACGACCTGACCCTGAGCGGCGTCATTGCCGGCGCCGGCGGCATCACCAAGGGCGGCAACACCACCTTGACCCTGACCGGTGCCAACACCAACAGCGGCTCCACCTTCCTCAACGCCGGCACCCTAATGGTCGGCAACAACACCGCGCTGGGCACCGGAACCCTCAACACCGCAGCCGGCACCCACCTGGACGCCAGCACGGCCGTGAGCCTGGCCAACGACGCCATCATCGCCGGCCCCCTGACCATCGACGGCACCGCCAACCTGGGCTTGAGCGGCGTGCTCAGCGGCATCGGCTCGCTGGTCAAGAACGGCAACGCCAGCCTGACCCTGAGCGGCAACAACGTCTTCACCAACGGCACCCAGCTCAACGCCGGTACGCTGGTCCTGGGCAGCAACACGGCATTGGGCATCGGTAGCCTGACCCTGGGTGGCAACGCCAACCTCGACACCAGCAGCGCTGTCGCGGCCACCAACACCATCAGCCTCGGCGCCAACACCCTGACCGTGCTGGGCAGCAACGCCACCACCCTGACCGGGCAGATCAGCGGTACCGGCGCGCTGGTCAAGAGCGGCAGCGCCGCCCTGACCCTCAACGGCAACAACACCTACAGCGGCGGCACCACCCTCAACGGTGGGTTGCTGACCCTGGGCAACAACAATGCCCTGGGCACCGGCGGCTTGACCCTGGGTGGCAACGCCAGCCTCGACAGCAGCGGCACCCTCAACCTGGGCAACGCCATCAACCTCGCCGGCAATACCCTGACCCTGGCAGGCAGCAATGCCACCACCCTAGGCGGCGTGATCAGTGGCACTGGCGCACTGACCAAGAACGGCAGCACCAACCTGACCCTGTCAGGCGCCAACACCTTCAGCGGTGGTCTCAACCTCAATGCCGGGACCTTGACCCTGGCCAGCGCCGCCGCGCTGGGAACCGGCGCGCTGAACGTCGGCGGCGCGGCCACCCTGGCCAACGCCACGGCCATGACCCTGAACAACGCCATCAACCTCGCAGCCGACCTGTCCCTGCCCACCACCAGCAACCTCACCCTGGCCGGCAACCTCAGTGGCACCGGCGGCCTGGTCAAGAGCGGCAGCGCCACCCTGACCCTGAGCGGCAACAACACCCACAGCGGCGCCACCGCGCTCAACGCCGGCACCCTGGTACTGGGCAGCAACACCGCCCTGGGCACTGGCGCGCTGAATGCCGCCAACAACACCACCCTGGACACCAGCGTCGCCGGCCTGAATATCGGCAACGCGCTGAACCTGGCCGGCAACTTCATCCTGCCCGGCAGCAACGACCTGACCCTGAGCGGCACCATCGCCGGCGCCGGCGGCATCACCAAGAACGGCGCCACCCGCCTGACCCTGACCGGCAACAACAGCAACAGCGGCATCACCCGTCTGAACGCCGGTACCCTGGTGGTCGGCAGCAATACCGCGCTGGGCACCGGCACCCTCAACACCCTGGCCGGCACCCACCTGGATGCCAGCACCGCGGTCAGCCTGGCCAACGACGTCACCATCGCCGGCCCCCTGACCATCGACGGCAGCGCCGACCTGGGCCTGAGCGGCGTGGTCAGCGGCATCGGTTCGCTGGTCAAGAACGGCAACGCCAACCTGACCCTGAGTGGCAACAACCTCTACACCAACGGCACCCAGCTCAATGCCGGCACGCTCACCCTTGGCAGCAACACTGCGCTGGGGATCGGCGCCCTGACCCTGGGCGGCAACGCCAACCTCGACGCCAGCACCGCCGTGGCGGTGACCAACGGCATCAGCCTGGGCAGCAACACCCTGAGCGTGCTGGGCAGCAATGCCACCACCCTCGGTGGCCTGATCAGCGGCAGTGGCGCGCTGGTCAAGAATGGCAGCGCCGGGCTGACCCTCAACGGCAACAACACCTACAGCGGCGGCACCACCCTCAATGCCGGGCTGCTGACCCTGGGCAACAACAACGCCATCGGCAGCGGCGCCCTGAGCGTGGGCGGCAATGCCAGCCTCGACGGCAGCGCCGCGCTCAACCTGGGCAACGCCATCAACCTCGGCACCGGCGCCACCCTGACCTTGCCGGGCAGCAATACCACCACCCTTGCTGGCGTGATCAGCGGCGCTGGCGCGCTGACCAAGAACGGCAGCACCAACCTGACCTTGTCAGGCGCCAACACCTTCAGCGGGGGGCTCAACCTCAACGCCGGCACCCTGACCCTGGCCAATGCCGCGGCGCTGGGGACTGGCGCGCTGAACGTCGGGGGGGCCGCAACCCTGGTCAACAGCGTGGCGATGACCCTGGGCAACGATGTCAACCTCGGCGCCAACCTGACCCTCGGCGGCAGCAACAACCTGACCCTTGGCGGCGTGCTCGCAGGCACCGGCGGCTTGGTCAAGAACGGTGTGTCCGACCTGACGCTGACCGGCAACAACACCTTCAGCGGTGCCATCGACCTGCTCGGCGGCAGCATCACCACGGTCGGTACCACGGCCCTGGGCAATACCTCGGCGGTCAGTGTCGGTGCCGGCACCAGCCTCAACCTCGGCGCCAGCGCCACCATCGGTGGCCTGAGCGGTGCCGGTACGGTGAACATCGCCGCTGGTGGCGCCCTGACCCTGGGCGGCAACAACCTCAACAGCGTGTTCAGCGGTGCATTGGCCGGCAGCGGTGGGTTGGTCAAGACCGGCACTGGCAGCTTCGAGCTGTCCGGGGTCAACGTGCTAGGTGGCAACACCACGGTCAATGCCGGCCTGCTCAATGTCACCGGCTCGCTGGCCAGCCCCGGCGTGCAGGTCAACAGCGGTGCCAGCCTCGGCGGCACCGGCAGCTTGCTGGGGGCGGTCGACATCGCCAACGGCGCGCACCTGCTGGCCAACAGCGGTGCGACCCTCAGTACCGGCGCGCTGACCCTGCACAGTGGCTCGATCCTCGACTTCGGCCTGGGCTCGCCAGCCACTGGCGGTACCGCGCTGGTCAACGTCAACGGCAACCTGACCCTGGACGGCACCCTCAACGTCACCGACGTCGGCGGCTTCGGCACCGGTATCTACCGGCTGTTCGACTACACCGGCGCGCTGGTCGACAACGGCCTGCTGGTCGGCAACGTGCCAGGCGCCATGCTGCCTGGCGACCTGCAGGTGCAGACCTCGATCGGTAGCCAGGTCAACCTGCTTGTCGGCGGCGCCTCCGGCACCGTGCAGTTCTGGGATGGCGGCCAAAGCGTGCCCAATGGCGTGATCGACGGCGGCACCGGCACCTGGAATGGCAGCAACACCAACTGGACCGATGTCAACGGTGTGCTCAACGGCAGCTGGGCCAGCGACTTCGCGGTATTCCAGGGCACTGCAGGGGATGTCACCGTGGTCGGCACCCAGGCCGCCACTGGCCTGCAGTTCGTCACCAACGGCTACCGACTGATCGGCGCCGGTGGGCTGGACCTGGTCAACGGCAGCAACGGCGCCTTCGCCGTGCGTGTCGACCCCGGCGTCACCGCGACCCTCAACGTTGGCCTCTCGGGCAACGGCCAACTGGCCAAGCTCGACAGCGGCACCTTGGTGCTCAATGGCGCCAACAGCTACACCGGCGGCACCCTGCTCAACGGTGGCACGATCGTGGTCGGCAACAACACCGCTTTGGGTAGCGGTTCTGTCAGTACCGCCAACGGCACCACCTTGGACAGCAACACCGCCGTGACCCTTGGCAACGCCTTCAATCTCAGCGGTGCCCTGACCGTCGCGGGCTCCGCCGACCTGGGGCTGTCCGGCGTGGTCTCCGGCCTTGGCAGCCTGGTCAAGGCCGGCGGCGCCAACCTGACCCTGGGTAACGCCAACACCTACAGTGGCGGCACCAGCCTGGGTGCCGGTACCTTGACCCTCGGCAACGCCCAGGCGTTGGGTACTGGCGGCCTGACCGTCACCGGCGCCGCCAGTCTGGACACCTCCGGTAACCTGGCACTGGGCAATACCGTCGCCCTGAATGCCAACCTCACCCTGCCGGGAACAAACGACCTCAGCTTCAACGGAGCGCTCAGTGGCACCGGGGGCCTGGTCAAGACAGGTTCCGGCACGCTCACCCTCAACGGCAGCAACAGCCAGCAGGGCAGCACCAGCCTGAACGGCGGCACCCTCGTGGTAGGCAGCAACACCGCGCTGGGCACCGGTGCGCTGAACGCAGTCGGTGGCACCACCCTGAGCAGCAATGCCAACGTCACCCTGGCCAACCAGCTCAACCTGGCCGGCAACCTGACCATCGCCGGGGCGCAGAACCTGACCCTGGGCGGCAACGTCAACGGCGTCGGCGGCCTGACCAAGACCGGCAGCGGCACCCTGACCCTGAACGGCACCAATGGCAACCTGGGCAACACCAACCTCAATGCCGGTACCCTGGTGCTCGGTAGTGCCAGCGCCCTCGGCCTTGGCCAGCTCAACGCGGCGGCCGGCACCACGCTGGACAGCGCTGCGGCGATCAACATCGGCAACACCGTCAACCTGGGCGGCGACCTCACCATCACCGGCAGCAACGACCTGGGGCTGGGAGGGCTGGTCACCGGTGCCGGTAGCCTGATCAAGAACGGTGCCAGCAACCTTACCCTCAGTGGCGCCAACACCCTGATCGGCGGCGTGACCCTCAATGCCGGCACGCTTACCCTGGGCAACAACCAGGCGCTGGGCACTGGCACCCTGACTGTCGGTGGCGACAGCAACCTGGCCACCACCGGCGCCCTGACCCTGGCCAATCAGGTGACGCTCAACAGCACCCTGAACCTGACCGGCAACAACAACCTGGCCCTCAATGGCGTGATCAGCGGCACCGGCGGCCTGAGCAAGACCGGCAGCGGCAACCTGACCCTCGGCGCCGCCAACACCTACCAGGGCACCACCACCCTTGGCGGCGGCACCCTGACCCTGGGTAACAACACCGCCCTGGGCACGGGCAACCTGGCGGTGACCGGCAACAGCACCCTGGCCACCATCGGCGTACTGCAGGTGGCCAACGCCATTGGCCTTGGTGCCGGTACCACCCTCGGCATCAACAACACCCAGACCCTGACCCTCGATGGCGTCATCAGCGGTGCCGGGGCGTTGAACAAACTGGGTGCCGGGCAACTGGTGCTCAATGGCAGCAACACCTACGCCGGCGGCACCTCGCTGCAGGCCGGCAGCCTGCTGCTGGGCAATGCCGGCGCCCTGGGCAGCGGAGCACTGACCGTCAACGGCGCCGCCAGCCTCGATGCCAGCCAGGCGCTGGCGCTGGTGAACGCCATCAACCTCGCCGGTGGCAACCTGACCCTTGGCGGCAGCCAGGCGCTGACCCTCAACGGCGTGATCTCCGGCAGCAACGGCCTGGTCAAGAACGGCGCCGCTACCCTGGCCCTGAACGGCAACAACACCTACAGCGGCGGCACCACCCTCAACGCCGGCACTCTGGTGGTCGGCAGCAACACCGCGCTGGGCAGCGGTGACCTCAGCACCGGCGCCAACACCAGCCTCGATGCCGGCGGCGCGGGCGTCACCCTGGCCAACAATGTGCATCTGGGCGGTACCCTCAACCTGCCGGCCAGCGCCGACCTGACCCTCAACGGCGTGGTGGATGGCGTCGGCGGCCTGAACAAGTCGGGCGCCGCGACCCTTACCCTCAACGGCGCCAACAACTACCTGGGCGGCACCACCCTGAATGCTGGCCGGTTGGTGGTCGGCAACGACAACGCGTTGGGGCAGGGCGCCCTGACCGTCGCCGGGGCCTCGACCCTGAGCAGCGGCGCCAGTACCGCCCTGGCCAACAACGTCACCCTCAACGCCGGCCTGACCGTCGATGGCGGCAACGA
>NZ_NIBE01000116.1:19388-20720 GCF_002205115.1 Pseudomonas sp. DrBHI1 | reverse complement strand
CAAGAACGGCAGCGGCAACCTGACACTCAATGGCAACAACGGCTTCCAGGGCGGCACCCAGCTCAACGCCGGGCGCCTGACCGTGGGCAACAGTGGGGCGCTGGGTACCGGCACCCTGTCGGTCACCGCCGACGCCACCCTGGCCAACAGCGCGCCCATGGCCCTGGGCAACACCATCGCCCTGAGCAATGGTGCCAACCTGACCGTCGATGCTGTCAACGCGCTGATCCTCAGTGGTGACCTGGGCGGCAGCGGCAACCTGGTCAAGACCGGCGTCGACGACCTGACCCTGGTCGGCGTCAAGACCTTCACCGGCAATGTCGACATCCAGGCCGGCTCCCTCACCACCCTCGGCAGCGGTGTGCTGGCCAACGTCGACACCCTCAACGTCGGTGCCAGCGGCCAGCTCAACCTCAACGGCAACGCCAGCCTCGGCAGCCTGACCGGCAGCGGCCAGGTCGATGTCGGCATCGGCAGTG
This sequence comes from Pseudomonas sp. DrBHI1, assembly GCF_002205115.1. Lineage (NCBI taxonomy): Bacteria > Pseudomonadati > Pseudomonadota > Gammaproteobacteria > Pseudomonadales > Pseudomonadaceae > Pseudomonas > Pseudomonas sp. DrBHI1. The sequence goes on along the minus strand of NZ_NIBE01000116.1, from coordinate 20,241 downwards.
TCCTGAGCCTGGGCGGCAACAACCTCAGCAGCACCTTTGCCGGCGGCCTCAACGGCCTGGGCGGCCTGACCAAGGTCGGCAGTGGCACCCTGACCCTTACCGGCACCAGCAACCTGGCTGACAACACCCTGGTCAACGCCGGCACCTTGAAAGTCGACGGCACATTGGGCAGCAACCTGCTGACCGTCGCCAGTGGCGCCACCCTGGCGGGTAGCGGCACCGCCAACGCCACGGTGGTGATCAACAACGGCGGTCACCTGGCCGGGCAGAGCGGTGCCACCCTGAGCCTCGGCAGCCTGGTGCTCAACAGCGGCTCGATCGTCGATGTCGGCTTGGCGTCACCGTCTACCGGCGGTACCGCGCTGTTCAACGTCGGCGGCAACCTGACCCTCGACGGCACGCTCAATGTCAGCAGCATCGGCGGCTTCGGCAACGGTGTGTACCGCATCTTCGACTACACCGGCGCCTTGACCGACAACGGCCTGGACTTCGGCACTCTGCCGCTGGGCGTGGGCCTGGGCGACGTGACCCTGCAGACCGCACTGGCCAACCAGGTCAACCTGCTGGTCAGCGCCGCGGGCCTGAACATCCAGTTCTGGGACGGCAGCCAGAGCGTGGCCAACGGCCAAGTCGATGGCGGCACTGGCGTGTGGAACGCCGGCAACACCAACTGGACCGACCTCAACGGCGTGCTCAACACCACCTGGGGCAGCACCTTTGCGGTGTTCCAGGGCACGGCGGGCGACGTCACCGTCGATGGCAGCCAGACCGTCAATGGCCTGCAATTCGTCACCGATGGCTACCGCTTGCTGGCCGGCACCGGCGGTGCGCTCGACCTGATCAATGGCACGAG
>NZ_NIBE01000116.1:17165-19360 GCF_002205115.1 Pseudomonas sp. DrBHI1 | reverse complement strand
CACCCTGGCCGGCCCGCTGAACATCGCCGGTAGCAATGACCTGGCCCTCAACGGCAACATCGGCGGCGCCGGTGGCCTGGTCAAGGCCGGCAGCGCGCGGCTGGCGCTGGCCGGCAACAACACCTATGCCGGCAATACCGCGCTCAATGGCGGCACCCTGGTGCTGGGCTCCAACACCGCGCTCGGCACCGGCACCCTGACCACCGCACCTGGCACCAGCCTGGACAGCAGCCAGGCGGTCACCCTGGCCAACAATGTCACCACCATGGGCGACCTCACCGTGCTGGGCAGCAACGACCTGACCCTGGGGGGTACCGTCGGCGGCACCGGCCGCCTGCTCAAGGCCGGCCTGGCGCGCTTCGCGCTGATGGGGGCCAACACCTACAGCGGCGGCACCGAGTTGCAGGCCGGCACGCTGGTGGTCGGCAACAACGCGGCGCTGGGCACTGGTGGCCTGGAGGTCACCGGTAACGCCAACCTCGACAGCGCCAGCGCCGTCACCCTGGCCAACCCGGTCAATGTCAGCGGTGTGCTCAACGTGCTTGGCACCAACGACCTGCACCTGGCCGGCGTGCTCAGCGGCGCGGGCGAGCTGAACAAGAGCGGCCTGGCCGACCTGACCCTGTCGGGCAACAACACCTTCAGCGGCATCCTCAACATTCTCTCCGGCAGCCTGAGCACCCTCGGCACCACTGCCCTGGGTACCCAGAGCCAGTTGAACGTCAGCACCGGCGCCAGCCTCAACCTCGACGGCAACACCAGCCTTGGCGACATCGGCGGCACCGGCGCGATCCAGATCGCCGCCGGCAACAGCCTGACGGTCGAAGGCGGCGTGTTCGGCGGCAATATCAGCGGCACCGGTACCTTGAACAAGCTCGGCAGCGCCACCCTGGCGCTGAACAGCGCCAACAGCCATACCGGCACCACCAACGTCCAGGCGGGCGGTCTGAAAGTGGACGGCTCCCTGGCCAGCGGCGCGGTCAACGTGGCCAGCGGCGCCAGCCTCAGCGGTGCCGGCAGCCTCGGCGGGGCGGTGACGGTGGCCAACGGCGGCAATCTCGCGGCCACCAGTGGCAGCACGCTGAACGCCGGCAACCTGGTGCTCGACAGCGGCGCCAACTTCAACGCTTCACTGGGCACGCCCTCGGGCGGCGGCAGCCCGCTGGTCAACGTCGCCAACAACCTGACCCTGGGCGGTACCCTCAACGTCACCGACATCGGCGGCTTCGGCGCCGGGGTCTACCGGTTGTTTGCCTACGGCGGCAGCCTCACCAACAACGGCATGAGCTTCGGCACCACGCCGGTACCGATCACCGACCTGACCGTGCAGACCGCCGTGGCCAACCAGGTCAACCTGGTGGTCGGCGGTGCCAGCAACGTACTGTTCTGGGACGGCAGCCAGAGCGTCGCCAACGGCCAGATCGACGGTGGCAGCGGCACCTGGGACGCCATCAACACCAACTGGACCGACGTCAACGGCGTGTTGAACAGCACCTGGAACGACACCTTCGCGGTGTTCCAGGGCGCCCCCGGCACCGTCACCGTGAACGGCAGCCACAGCATCACCGGCCTGCAGTTCGTCACCGATGGCTATGTGCTCAACGCCGGTACCGCCGGTGAGTTGCTGGGCAACGGCACCACCAACCTGCGTGTCGACAACGGCGTCACCGCCACCCTCAACGTCGCCCTCAACGGCACCGGCAGCGTCGCCAAGCAAGACGGCGGCACCCTGGTGCTCAACGCCGCCAACGGCTACAGCGGTGGCACCGCCCTCAACGGCGGCACCTTGGTGCTGGGCAACAACAGCGCGCTGGGCAGTGGCACCCTGACGGCCGCGGGCGGCACCACGCTGGACAGCAACACCGCCGTCACCCTGGCCAATACCACCGTGCTCAACGGTGCCCTGGCCATCGCCGGCAGCAATGACCTGACCCTCAACGGTGTGGTCAGTGGTACCGGCGGGCTGATCAAGAACGGTGCCGGCCTGCTGACCCTGAACGGGGCCAACACCTACAGCGGCGGCACCCAGATCAATGCCGGCGGCGTGGTGGGCAATACCACCAGCCTGCAAGGCGCGATCCTCAACAACGGAGCCCTGACCTTCGCGCAGAACGCCAACGGCAGTTACACCGGCAACCTCAGCGGCAACGGCACCCTGGCCAAGAACGGCACTGGCGAGCTGCTGCTGACCGGGG
>NZ_NIBE01000116.1:5614-17128 GCF_002205115.1 Pseudomonas sp. DrBHI1 | reverse complement strand
ACCTGGCGTCGGGCAGCGCCCTGGACTTCAGCCTCGGCGCTCCGGCCGCCTCCACCACCGTGGTCAGGGTCAACGGCAACCTGGTGCTCGACGGCACGCTGAACATCACCGATGCCGGCGGTTTCGGCACTGGTGTCTACCAACTGTTCAGCTACGGCGGCACGCTCACCGACAACGGCCTGGTGTTCGGCGCCATTCCGGGCAGCGTGGTCCTGGGCGACCTCAGCCTGCAGACCGCCATCGCCAACCAGATCAACCTGGTGGTGCAGAACTACGGCGAGGCGCTGCAATTCTGGAATGGCGGCAAGACCAATCCCGACGGCAGCATCGGCGGCGGCAGCGGCACCTGGGGCTCGAACACTGGCTGGACCAACGCCGGTGGCACCACCAGCGAAGGCTGGAGCGGCGGCTACGCGGTCTTCGGCGGTACGCCGGGCACCGTCACCGTGGTCGGCAACCAGTCGTTCGACGGGCTGCAGTTCCTCAGCAGTGGTTACCAGGTGGTCCCGGGGGCCGGTGGCAGCCTGACCCCAGTCAACGATACCGACGGCAGCCTTGCGTCGGTGCGTGTCAACGCCGGCGCCACAGCCACCATCAGCGCGCCGCTGGTCGGCACCGGCGGTATTGAGAAACTCGACGCCGGCACCTTGATCCTCGCAGGCGCCAACACCTACAGTGGCGGCACTACCGTCAGCGGAGGTACCCTGGTCGGCAACACCACCAGCCTGCAGGGCAACATCCTCAACAATGCCAACCTGGTGTTTGCCCAAGGTAGCAATGGCACCTTCAACGGCACCCTAAGCGGAACCGGCACCACCACCAAGCAGGGCGGTGGCACCCTGCTGCTGACCGGTAACCAGCCGTTCAGCGGCGCCTTCAACGTCAACCAGGGCGTGCTCCAGGTGGGCGATGCCGCCCACCCGGGCAGCACCCTCGGCGCCCAGGTCACGGTAGCCAACGGCGCCGCGCTGACCGGCAACGGCACCGTCGCCGGGCTGACCAACAACGGCACCGTGCTGCCGGGGCCGGCCGGCAACCTGAACGTATCGGGCAACTTCACCAATGGCGCCACCGGCACCCTGGTAATCGACCTTGCCACCTCGCCGGTGAACTACTTGAACGTGGGCGGCACGGCCAACCTCGGCGGCAGCCTGATGGTGGCCAACCTCGCCAGTGGCAACGGCCAGTACACCGTGGTCAGCGCGGCGGGCGGTGTCACCGGCACCTTCGCCACCACCAACCTGGCAAACTCGGCGTTCCTCAACAGCTCGCTGAACTATGGCGCCAACCAGGTGACCCTGTCGGTCAGCCGCAACGGCACCTCCTTCGCCGATGTCGCCGCCACCGGCAACCAGCGTGGCGTGGCCACCGCCCTCAGCAGTGCCGGGGCGCCGGCCGAGCTGGTCAACAACGTGCTGCCGCTTGACCGCCAGGCTGCCCAGGCGGCATTCGACAGCCTGTCCGGCGAGATCCACGCCAGCACCGCGACCGTGCTGATCGAGGACTCGCGCTACGTCCGCGACGCGGTCAACGACCGCCTGCGCCAGGCTGACTGCAGCAACCAGGACGATCCGCGTCGCACCTTGGCGCCGACCGCCAACCAGCAACTGACCAGCGAAGGCTGCCAGGGCCAGGCCGTGGGCTGGATCCGCGCCATCGGCGGCTGGGGTACCTACGACGGCAGCAGCAGCCATGCCAGCGTCGACCGTGACCTGTCGGGCTTCATGCTTGGCGTCGACCGTGCCCTGGATGACCAGTGGAAAGTCGGCGCCGCCGCCGGCTACACCCGCTCGAGCATCGATGCGCACCGTCGCCGCTCCGACGCCACGGTGGACAGCTATCACCTGACCACTTACCTCGGCTACCAGTTGGACGCCTTCGCCGCCCGTATGGGCGTGGCCTACAGCTGGCACGACATCGACACCAAGCGTGATGTCACCGTGGGCAGCTACGACGACCGCCTCAAGGCCAAGTACAAGGCGCGCAGCGCCCAGGTGTTCGGCGAGGTGGGCTATGCCATCGATGCCGGCGGTATCGCTCTGGAGCCGTTCGCCGGCCTGGCCTACGTCAACTACGACAGCGACACCGCCCACGAGAAGGGCGGGGCAGGGCGGCTGGAAGGCAAGGTCGACCAGGACGTGACCTTCTCCACTCTGGGCGTGCGGGCCGGCAAGCGCATCCTGCTCGACAACGGCAGCACTGTCACGCCACGGCTGTCGGTGGGCTGGCGGCATGCCTTCGGTGACGACAAGCCTGATGCCGATCTGCGCTTCGTCGGTGGCGGCGCCGGGTTCAGCACCGAGGGCGTGCCGATCGCCAAGGACGCGGCGGTGGTCGAGGCCGGGGTGGATTTGTCGGTGGGCGCGAGCGGCAAGCTGGGGGTCGGGTATTCCGGGCAGCTGTCGAGCGAGAACCGCGACCATGGTGTGGTGGTGAGCTTCAGCATGGGGTTCTGAAGTAGATCGCCGGGGCTGCTTTGCAGCCCTTTCGCGATACAAGGCCGCTCCCACATCTATTTCGGGCCAATTTTTCCTGTGAATGAGGCGGCGCCCGCCTTGGTGCACGCCTCAAGTCGTGCGGGGCGGCAGTGGTGCCCATGCTGAAGTTGCGTCGGACCAACAAGGCGGACCAGGTAATGGCTCAGGACTGACTGGCCCGAAACAGATGTGGGAGCGGCCTTGCGTCGCGATGCGCCGCGCGGGCGGCGCTCGATCTTGCAGGCGCTGCAAGGCCATCGCCAAGCACCTGGTGGCCATGACGCGATCAAAACCTCGCCCCAAACCCCGTAAGACATTTCCGAATTTGAAACCAAATCCTTCAGCCAGCCAGCGCTTCGGACCTATCCTACGCGCCTGCCGGAAGGCTCTGAATTGGCCGGGAAATACATCAGGGGTACCGTCACTGGGTCGTCACATTTGGCGACCGGGTGTGAGAAGCCCGTCCATGTCCAGATTCAGGTTGCCTGTTATGGCAGCCGTGCGCGCGCAGACTTCGGTCTGGCCGTGGTGTCTGGACACGGTCTTCTCACCTCGCGTACGGCTGCCACCCTTGTCTGTGAGAAGGATGCTGGTGGTTGCTCTAGAAACCCTTTCCAGAGTAACAACTATGAAAAAACTAGTACCTGACCCACCCTACCCAATCCCCTTCGTCACCATCATCAGCGACCTCGACCCCGAGGAAGCGATGGCCCACGCCAACAAGCTGATGCACATCCTCAGCGACACCGTCCACGCCTACACCGTCTGCCAGCGCGACGAGCGTCTCGACGTGATGATGGACAGCGTCGAGATCCTCGGCCAACTGGTCATCTCGCTGGTCCGCCACGCCCGGGCCAAGGGGGCGCCGGTATGAGCGACGACTTCAAGCCCGGCCCGACCCAGGGCAAGACCACCTGCCTCGAGATCTTCTGCATCCAGCCCGGCATCCCGTTTGACCACGCGTTCAGCGACCTGTCGGTGCTGCTCGGCTGTGTGGCGCATTTCACCACCGAGGCCGAGATGGAGGGTGACCTCATGGCCGCCAGTGCGGCGCGAATTCTCAGCGGGCTGGCCAAGGGGCTGATCGATGACATGGAGCTGGGGTTGAACCGGTAGCGCTGAAAGGGGCCGCAAAGCGGCCCCAGGGATGCCAGACCGAGCCACTGTCGTTAGACTGTCATCTCCTCACCACCGGACAGGAGTCCCGGCGTGCCCGACCCCCGCAGTTTCCCCAGCGACCTGTGCCTCGACAGCCCACGCCTGCAGCTGCGCCCCATGCGCCATGGCGATGCGCAGCAGTGGCTGACCATCATGGCCGACCCGGAAGTGATGCGTTACTGGTACCACGCCCCCTGGCAGACCCTGGCCGAGGCCGAAAGCGCCCTGGCCGCCGACCGCGAAGCCTACGCCGCCGGACAGTTGCTCAAGCTGGGCATGTACCGCCGCGACAACGGCGAGCTGATCGGCATGGTCCAGCTGTTCAACCTCGAGGAGGGGTCACACCGTGGCGAGATCGGCTACTGCCTGGCCAAATCCGCCCAGGGCCGGGGCTACATGGACGAGGCGCTGACCTGCTTCATCGACTACCTCGCCCACACCCTGCACCTGCGTCGCCTGGAGGCGGAAATCGATCCGCGCAACCAGGGCTCGGCGCGTACACTGGAACGCCAGGGCTTCGTCCTTGAGGGCACCTTGCGCGCCCGCTGGTGTGTCGCCGGTGAGCTCTCCGATTCGGGCTTGTACGGGCTGCTGCTCGAACTGCCTGTCGCCTGAGGCACAGGTACGCTATGGTCGGGTTTTGCCGATGATCGACGGAGTCTGTGTTTGCCAGCCTTCTATCTGACCTTCAGCTTGCTGCTGTACCTGCTGAGCCTGGCTTTCGATGGCGCCCTGATGGGGGCGGGCCGGCATATGCCGGCGTTGCAGATGCTGCTCTACGGCCCCTGGGGCATCGCCTTCGGCCTGTACCAGTGGTTCGCCAACCCGCTGCTGGCGCTGGCAGTCCTCGCCCACCGCCGGTTCCGCCGCCTGGCGCTGGTATGCGGCCTGGTGGCGTTGTACCTGGCGGCCAGCAGCTTCGCCATCACCCGCTTGCCGGACAACCAGAGCTACGCCTTCCAGGATGTGACCGGCTTTGGTGCGGGCTTCTACCTGTGGCTGCTGGCGATCCTGGTGTTCTGCCTGGGGCAGCTGTGGTGGTGCTGGAAGGCGCGCTCGGCGGCGCAGGTGCCGGGCTGGAGCTGGCTGGATGTGGCGCTGATCGCTGCCCTGAGCGTGGCGCTGTATGCCGGTACGCAGATGCCCTCGCTGCGCTTCGAGCCGCACAAGGTGATCGTGCCGCCGGAGCAGCCGCACACCTTGTGAGGGTGCGCTCAACGCGCCGTGCCCCACTGCACCACGATCATCCCGATCACGATCATCCCCACCCCCGCCAGCCGCAGCAGGTTCACCGGTCGCTCCGGCAACCCCATCAAGCCAAACTGGTCGATCAGCAGCGACGACAGCACCTGCCCGGCCACCACGCAGACGATGAACCCGGCTGCCCCCAGGCGCGGCGTCAGCACCAGCGCGGCGGTGATGTACAGCACCCCGGCGACCCCGCCGAACCAGGCCCACCAGGGCGCATGGGCCAGTTGCTGCACCTGCGGCAGCGGCGCGCGCATCAGCAGCAGGGCCGGCACCAGCATCAGCAGGCTGACCAGCAACGACACCCCGGCGGCCCACAGCGGATGGCCGAGCAGGCGCCCGAGCGCGGCGTTGCTGCCGGCCTGGAACGGCACGGCGGCCCCGGCGAGCAGGGCGATGAACAAGGGGAGGGCGGCGAAGAGGCTGGCGGGCATGGTGTCTACTCCAGATAAGAACACTGGCCTCAGTCTCGATCATGCATTTCAATGATGGAAATTCGAACTTCGCACAGGCTGTATTCGTACCATGGATGATCTGCGCCGCATCGACCTGAACCTGCTGCTGACCTTGCACGCCTTGCTCAGCGAGCAACATGTCTCGCGCGCGGCCCTGCGCCTGCATCGCAGCCAGCCGGCGGTCAGCCATGCCCTGGCGCAGTTGCGCGAGCTTTTCGCCGATCCGTTGCTGGTGCGACGCGGTGGCCGCTTGCAACTGACAGCCCGTGCCGAGGCTTTGCAAGCGCCGTTGCAGGAGGCGTTGCAGCAACTCGACGGACTGCTCGGCACGCCGGGCTTCGAGCCGGCGCGGGCCCGGCGCACGTTTCGCCTGGCCATGTCCGACTACGGCGCCCGCGTGGTGCTGCCTGCGTTGATGCGCCTGATGCGGCGCGAAGCGCCGTGCATCGACCTGGTGGTGTCCCAAGGCAGCCGCGAGGCGATGCTCGGCCAGTTGATCGACGGCGAGGCAGACCTGGCGCTGGGCGTGTTCCCGGAACTGCCGACGGAAATGGCCCAGCAGGTGCTGTTCGAGGAATCCTTCGTTTGCCTGGCCGACCGGGCCAGCCTGCCGCCCCGAGGCGGCCTGGCGCTCGACCCCTGGCTGGCGCGGCCCCATGTGCTGGTGGCGGTGCGCCCCGGCATCGACAACGAGATCGACCAGGCCCTGGCCAGCTTGGGCGCACGCCGACGCATCGCCCTGACCTTGCCGCATTGGGGGGTGGCCCAAAGTGTCATTGCCGGGACCGACCTGGTGCTCACCGTGGCCCGGCGCAGCCTTGCCGGTGCCCGGCTGGACCCGGCGCTGCGCCGGTTCGCGCCGCCCCTGGCGATCTCACCGTTCGCCTTTGCCCAGGCCTGGCACTCGCGGCGTGACGGCGATGCCGGGCACCGCTGGCTGCGGGCGCGGATCCAGGCGCTGTGCGTGAACGAAGGTGCGGCAGGGTGCTAGGCTGTGCCGCATTCATCTGCGAAAAGGAAAACCCATGTTCAAGCATTGCCTGGTCGGCGCCGCCGCCCTGCTGATCGCCGCCGGCGCCCAGGCCGAGGACTATTCGCCCACCTACACCCAGTGCATGGACAAGGCCTCCAGCACCCTGGCCATGGGCGCTTGCATACAGGCCGAGACCCAGCTGCAGGATGACCGGCTGAACCGGGTCTACAAGCAGCTGATGGCCAAGCTCGACAGCCAGCAGCAGAAGGACCTGCGCGACGTCCAGCGCACCTGGATGAAGTACCGCGACGGCAACTGCGCCTTCCACGGCAAGTTGAGCAACGGCAGCATCTACCGCATCGAAGGCGCCATGTGTGAGATGGACATGAGCAAGGACCGCGCGGCGGAGCTGGAGCGGGTGCTCAGTCCGGGGCAGTGATGCGGCATCCGCGAATCAGGCGCCGCGTTGCTCACGCAGTGCCCGGGCCTTCAGGTACTCGCGCACCTCCACGCCGTCTCCGGCGAACTCGATCCGCTGTGCCTTGGCCGCTCGCTGGTAGGCGTACATCGGGTCGTAGTATTCCTTGAGCAGCCCTTCGATCCACCCTCGGTGCAGGCTCACGTTGCCGCTGCGCAGCTGCTCCTCCAGCGCCTGGTCGAGCAACGTCGACAGCCGCTGGAAGCGTTCGCCGCCCAGGCGCTTGTAGATGTTGATCATGCTCTGGCGCATGCGCTCGGCGAACAGCGGGCCGCCGGTTTCTTCACCGTGCACGGCGATGTACTCGGCGCACAGGTTGATCACGTAGTCGCGCAGGATACGTTCCACGCGATGCGCGAAGCTGTCTTCCAGCCACACCAGCGGATAGCGCTGCATGCCCTGGTACATTTCCAGCGGCACCGCGCAGCTGCCGACCACGCGGCCTTCGTCCTCGAGCACGAACTGGCCGATGCCTCGCTCGCGTTTCTTGAGGATGTCGATGGCCAGCGCGTTCTCGAAATCGATCTGCGCCGGCTGCGCCGTGGCGCGCTTGCCGAAGCTGGAGCCGCGGTGATTGGCGTGGCCTTCGAGGTCGAGCACGTTGTCCAGCTGGTGCAGCACATCGGTCTTGCCGGTGCCGGTCAGTCCGCCCACCAGGACGAACTCGCACTGCTGCACCGCCTGCAGCGTGGTGTCCATCAGCAGGGTGCGCATGGCCTTGTAGCCGCCCACCACCTTCGGATACTGGATGCCGGCGTCCTTGAGCCAGCCCTGGACGATCTGCGAGCGCAGGCCGCCACGGAAGCAGTAGAGGTAGCCGTCGGGATGGGCCTGGGTGAACGCGGCCCAGGCCTCCAGGCGCTGTTGCTTGAGCGCGCCGTTGACCAACTGGTGGCCCAAGGTGATGGCGGCGGCCTGGCCCTGCTGCTTGTAGCAGGTGCCGACCTTCTGCCGCTCCTGGTCGTTCATCAGCGGCAGGTTGACCGCGCCGGGGAAGGCGCCCTTGGTGAATTCGATCGGTGCGCGCATGTCCATCATCGGCACGTCGTCGAGGAACAGCTGTTTCAGCTCGGTGCAGTCGGGGCGCATCAGATCACCTCGACTGCGTGGCTCTGTCGCTCGACCAGCTCGCCGATCGGCGCCAGTTCGAGCCCGAGCTCCCGCGCCACGGCGAGGAATTCCGCCTCGCCTTGCGGAGTGACCGCCACCAGCAGGCCGCCGCTGGTCTGCGGGTCGCACAGCAGGTGCTTCTGCTCGTCGCTCAGCGCGCCGATCTTGTGGCCGTAGCTGTCGAAGTTGCGCAGGGTGCCGCCGGGGATGCAGCCCTCGGCCAGGTAATGCTCGACGCTGGGCAGGCGCGGCACCGCGGCGTACTGCAGGCGGGCGGTGAGGCCGCTGCCCTCGGCGACTTCGACCAGGTGGCCGAGCAGGCCGAAACCGGTGACGTCGGTCATCGCCTGTACGCCGTCGAGCTTGCCGAAGCGGCTGCCCGGGGTGTTGAGGGTGCACATCCAGTCACGGGCCAGGCCCTGGTCCTGTTCGCGCAGCTTGGCCTTCTTCTCGGCGGTGGTGAGAATGCCGATGCCCAGTGGCTTGGTCAGGTACAGGCGGCAGCCGACGCTGGCGGTGTCGTTGCGCTTGAGGTGGCGCTTGCTCACCACGCCGGTCACGGCCAGGCCGAAAATCGGCTCGGGGGCGTCGATGGAATGGCCGCCGGCCAGCGGGATGCCGGCTTCGGCGCACACGGCGCGGCCGCCGCGGATCACCTCGCGGGCGACCTCCGGCGGCAGCACGTTGACCGGCCAGCCGAGGATGGCGATGGCCATCAGCGGGTCGCCGCCCATGGCGTAGATGTCGCTGATGGCGTTGGTGGCGGCGATGCGGCCGAAGTCGTACGGGTCGTCGACGATGGGCATGAAGAAGTCGGTGGTCGAGACCACGCCGCGCTCGTCATCCAGGGCGTAGACGGCGGCGTCGTCGCGCGAGGCGTTGCCGACCCAGAGTTTCGGGTCGAGGGCCTGCGTGCCGCTCTCGGCGAGGATCACATCCAGGACCTTGGGAGAAATCTTGCAGCCACAGCCAGCGCCGTGGCTGTACTGTGTCAGACGAATCGGCTCGCTCATGTGCACCTCGACTTTTCGTGATGCGCGATTGTAGCAAAGCTGGCCTTTGTGCCTGCGGCTCTTATACTTCCCGCGATGCAACACCGACTCATACCCCGCGATCGAACCGGAGAATCCCCATGCTCAAACGTCCCCTGGCACTGTTTGCCGGCCTCGCGCTGTCCTGCTGCGCGGTGTTCGCCCAGGCCGCCGATGTGCTGCGCGTCAGCGCCATCCCCGACGAGGCGCCAACCGAACTGCTGCGCAAGTTCAAGCCACTGGGCGAGTACCTCGAGCAGCAGCTGGGCATGAAGGTGCAGTTCGTGCCGGTGGCCGACTACCCGGCTGTGGTCGAGTCGCTGGCCAGCGATCGCCTGGACCTGGCCTGGCTGGGGGGCTTCACCTTCGTCCAGGTGCACCTGAAGGACCCCAAGGCCACGCCGCTGGTGCAGCGTGAGCAGGATGCCAAGTTCACCAGCAAGTTCATCACCGCCAACCCGGACGTGAAAAGCCTCAAGGACCTCAAGGGCAAGACCTTCGCCTTCGGTTCGATTTCGTCCACCTCGGGCAGCCTGATGCCGCGTTACTTCATGCTCAAGAACGACAACATCAAGCCCGAGGAGTACTTCAGCCGCGTTGCCTATTCCGGCGCCCACGATGCCACCGCCGCCTGGGTCCAGGCCGGCAAGGCCGATGCCGGCGTGCTCAACGCCAGCGTCTGGGACAAGCTGGTCGCAGCCGGCAAGGTCGACACCAGCAAGGTAAAGGTGTTCGCCACCACGCCGGAGTACTTCGACTACAACTGGACCGTGCGCGGCAACATGGACCCGGCACTGAAAGAAAAGATCAAGCAGGCCTTCCTCGCCCTGGACCCGGCCAAGCCTGCGGACAAGGCGATCCTCGACCTGCAGGCCGCCAGCCGCTTCATCGAGACCAAGCCTGAGAACTACGCGGGCACCGAGCAAGCCGCGCGTGAGGCCGGTCTGCTCAAGTGAGTATCCGTGTTCAGGGCGCCAGTGTGCGCCATGGTCAGGTCCAGGCCTTGAGCGCGGTGGACCTGCTGATCGGCCAGGGCGAGCGGGTGGCGATCATCGGTCCGTCCGGGGCCGGCAAATCCAGCCTGCTGCACCTGATGGGCACCGCCGTGCCGCCCAGTGGCGGGCGGCTAGAGTTGTTGGGCGAGCAGCCCTGGGCATTGTCTGCCCGGGCCCGCCAGCGCTTGCGCGCACGGGTTGGCCTGGTACACCAGGCGCCGCCCCTGCCGCTGCGCCAGCGGGTGGTCACCGCCGTGTTGGCGGGGCGCCTGGGGCAGTGGGGCACGTTGCGCGGGCTGCTCAACCTGATCCACCCCGGCGATGTACCCGGTGCCCGTGCGGCGCTGGCCGAGCTGGGCATGGCCGACAAACTGTTCGCCCAGTGCGGGCAGTTGTCCGGTGGCCAGTTGCAGCGGGTCGGCATTGCCCGTGCCTTGTACCAGCGACCTGAAGTGCTGCTGACCGATGAACCGGTTTCGGCCATGGACCCGGTGCTGGCCGACCATAGCCTGGCGCTGCTCAATCGCCATGCCCAGGCCCATGGCGTGACCCTGGTCGCCAGCCTGCACGCGGTGGAGCTCGCCTTGGCGCATTTTCCGCGCATTGTCGGCATTCGTGCCGGGCAGGTAGCGTTCGACTGCCCGGCAGAAGCGGTCAGCGAAGCGATGCTCGATGCCTTGTACGCCAACGAGCAACTGGCCTCGCCTGTTGCCGCGACGGCGAGCCTGCAGGTGCAGATCCCGCGATGCTGAGCACTGACCAGCGCGACCCCGCTGCCATTCCTCGTTTGCTGTTGACCCTGTTGTGCCTGGCGCTGCTGTGGCCGGGCCTGCGCTTGAGCGAACTCGACCCCGGCGTGCTGTTGCAGGCCGAGAACCGTCAGCAGATGGCCAGCTTCGTCAGCGCATTCTGGCCCCCGGCCCACGACGCCGGCTTTCTGCATCTGCTGCTCAGCGCCACGGTGCAGACCCTGGCCGTGGCCACGGCGGGCATGACCCTGGCGCTGCTGCTGGCGGTGCCGGCCAGCCTGCTGGCCAGCCGGGCGCTGTCGCTGCGGGCAGCTTCCAATGGTGGACGTCTGGGACCATGGTCACGCGCTGCGCGCCTGCCGGTGCGTGGCGTGCTGATCTTCCTGCGCAGTGTGCCCGAGATCGTCTGGGCCTTGCTGTTCGTCCGCGCCGTGGGCCTGGGCCCGACCGCCGGGGTGCTGGCCATCGCCATTACCTACAGCGGCATGCTCGGCAAGGTCTACGCGGAGATCTTCGAGTCGGTGGACCAGCGTCCGGCCCATGCCTTGCTCCAGGCCGGCAGCAGCCGCCTGTCGGCGTTTTTCTACGGCACCCTGCCCGAGGCCGCGAGCGAGGTGGTGTCCTATACCGTGTACCGCTGGGAATGCGCGGTGCGCGCCTCGGTGGTGATGGGCTTCGTCGGCGCTGGTGGCCTGGGCCAGCAGATCGACTTGTCGATGCGCATGTTCGCCGGGGCCGAGGTGGCGAGCATGCTGCTGACCTTCCTGTTGCTGGTGGTGCTGGCCGACCTGCTCAGCCGCTTCCTGCGCGGGAGGCTCGCATGAGGCGGGTGATCAATGG
>NZ_NIBE01000116.1:0-5577 GCF_002205115.1 Pseudomonas sp. DrBHI1 | reverse complement strand
GGACCTTTCCCTGACGCACCTGCGGGCGGTGGGGCAGGGCGCCCTGGAAACGCTGGCCATGTCCGGGATGGGGACGCTCTCGGCGATGCTGCTGGGTCTATTGCTGGCGCTGCCGGCCGCCGGCCGCTTCGGTTGGCCGTTGCAGGGCGCGGCGCGCCTGCTGCTCAATGCGTTGCGGGCGATTCCGGAGCTGGTCTGGGCGGCGCTGACCGTGCTGGCGGCGGGCCTGGGGCCGAATGCCGGCACCCTGGCGCTGGCGCTGCACACCGCCGGGGTGCTGGGGCGGCTGTTCGCCGAGGCACTGGAGAATGCACCGCCGGAGCCGGCGGCGGCGATCCGACTGCAGGGCGGCAGCCAGCTGGCGGCGTTCTGTTTCGGCACGCTGCCCAACTTGTGGCCGCAACTGCTGGCGTACAGCCTGTATCGCTGGGAGAACAACATCCGCATGGCCAGCGTGCTGGGGTTCGTGGGGGCAGGCGGTCTGGGGCAGATGCTCTACGCGACCCTGAGCCTGTTCCAGGAGGCCCAGGCCAGCACGGTGATCATTGCCATGCTGTTGCTGGTGCTGCTGGTGGACGCCCTGAGCGATGTGCTGCGCCAGCGTTTCGTGCGCGCCTGAACGGGCTTGAAGCGGTACCTGATCCTTGACTGTAGTCCCGCTCAGGCCCCACGCCAAGCCCTGTTCGTCAATCCGAAAAATAAACTTCACCGGAGCGTAAAAAGACTTTTTTCGGTCATGGTTTTTGCGGTATCAAGGAACCAGACAGCCGAACCCTGCAGCACAGGTGGCGTCATCCACGCCCCTTTTGCCAGGTGAGCTTCCCGCCCGTAACGACGCGGATACGGGAAGAACGGCAGTCACTCTGCGGCGCAGCCGTTCGCGCCGTGTGGCTTTCACATAAGGTGAACGAGTATGGATGACCAAGGACGCAACCCTTCCTCCAACCAGCCAATCCTGTATGTGCTCGATACCAACGTCCTGATTCACGACCCCAACGCCCTGCTCAACTTCGAGGAGCACCACGTCGCCATACCGATGACGGTGCTGGAGGAACTCGACAAGCTCAAGACCGGCAAACACACCATCGCCGCCGAATGTCGCCAGGCCATCCGCCTGATCGACCAGACCTTGGGCGACGCCTCGCCCAGCGATGTCGAGCAAGGCGTGCCGATCCAGCGCGGCAAGAGCGGGCCCAAGGGCTTCCTGTCCATCCTCATGAGCACGCGCAACGAGCCGAACCGCCTGCTCCCCGAAAACCTCGCCGACAACATCATCATCAACCAACTGCTGGACCTGCGCGCCAAGCGTAAGGACCTCGACGTGGTGCTGGTGACCAAGGACATCAACATGCGCTTGAAGGCGCGTGCCTGCGGGATCGCCGCCGAGGACTACAGCACCGACCAACTGGTCGACGACGTGTCCTTGCTGTCCAAGGGCTACCACTCGGTCACGGGGTCGTTCTGGGACCGTGTGAGCAAGGTCGACACCCGCCAGGAACGCGGCCGTACCTGGCACCGGGTGCAACTGATCGACAACCTGCCGGCGGTACACATCAACGAGTTCATCATCGATGAGCAGGGCTTTGTCGGCTGGATCAAGGGCATCCGCGACAGCGAACTGTTGCTGCTCGACCTGCATCAGGAGCCGCTGCTGCACCAGGAAGCCTGGGGCCTCAAGCCACGGGACATCCACCAGAGCCTGGCGCTGTTCGCCCTGCTCGACCCGGATATCCACCTGGTCAACCTGACCGGCGCCGCCGGTTCCGGCAAGACCATCCTGGCGCTGGCCGCGGCCATCGAGCAGACCATGGTCAGCAAGCGCTACCGGCGCATCATCGCCACCCGCAGCGTGCAGGGGCTGGACCAGGAGATCGGCTTCCTGCCGGGCACCGAGGCGGAGAAGATGGAGCCCTGGCTGGGCGCCATCACCGACAACCTCGAAGCGCTGCACATGGACGACGAGAGCACCCACGGCAGCGTCGAGTACATCCTCGAGCGGGTGCCGTTGCAGTTCAAGTCGCTGAACTACATCCGCGGTCGCAGCTTCCAGCAGAGCCTGATCCTCATCGACGAGTGCCAGAACCTCACGCCGCACCAGATCAAGACCATCATCACCCGCGCGGGGAACGGGTCCAAGGTGGTCTGCCTGGGCAACCTGGCGCAGATCGACACGCCGTACCTGTCGGCCACCAGCTCCGGGCTGACCTACCTGACCGAACGCTTCAAGGACTTCCCCCACGGCGTTCACATCACCCTGCAGGGCGTGCCGCGCTCGGTGCTGGCCGAGTACGCCGAGTCGCACCTGTAAACGTCAGCGCACAGCCTGTTCGTCGGTATTGCCGGCGAACAGGCCGGTGCGTCGATACACCCTCTGCGCAAACCTGACCTACGGGTTTACACTCTGCATTCCCTTCCCAGGAGCAGAGCAGTGCTGACTCATCTTGATTCCCAGGGGCGCGCCAACATGGTCGACGTCACTGAAAAGGCCGTGACCGCCCGCGAGGCGATTGCCGAGGCACGGGTGCGCATGTTGCCGGACACCCTGCGCATGATCGTCGATGGCCAACACCCCAAGGGCGATGTGTTCGCCGTGGCGCGCATCGCCGGCATCCAGGCGGCGAAGAAGACCAGCGACCTGATCCCGCTGTGCCATCCGCTGATGCTCACCGGCGTCAAGGTCGAGCTGGCCGCCGAAGGCGAGAACGTGGTGCATATCGTCGCCCGCTGCAAGCTGGCCGGGCAGACCGGCGTCGAGATGGAAGCCCTGACCGCCGCCAGCGTCGCCGCGCTGACGATCTACGACATGTGCAAGGCGGTGGACAAGGGCATGGTCATCGAGCAGGTGCGCCTGTTGGAGAAGACCGGCGGCAAGAGCGGCCACTACAAGGTGGAGGGGTGATGAAGGTCAAGGTCATGTATTTCGCCCGCTACCGTGAGTTGCTGGGCGTCGACGCCGAGCGCCTGGAAGGCGACTTCAAGGTGCTGGACGATGTGCGCCAGACCCTGGTGGGCAAGGGCGGGCACTACGCGGTGCTGGCCGAGCAGAACCTGATGTGCGCCCGCAACGAAGAGCTGTGCCGGCTCGATGAGCCATTGGACGAGGGTGACGAAATCGCGTTCTTCCCACCCGTGACCGGAGGTTGACCGTGGCCGTACGTGTTCAGCAGGCGGCCTTCGACCCGGGCGTCGAGGTCAACGCCATGCACGCCGCCAATGTCGGCGTGGGCGCGGTGGTCGGTTTCGTCGGCTACGTGCGCGACTTCAACGATGGCCTGGACGTGGCCGGGATGTTCCTCGAGCACTACCCGGGGATGACCGAGAAGGCCCTGGCCAAGATCGTGGTCGAGGCCGAGCAGCGCTGGCCGTTGCTCAAGGTCGAGGTGCTGCACCGCATCGGCGCCCTGGAGCCGGGCGAGCCGATCGTCTTCGTCGGTGTGGCCAGCGCGCACCGGCAGGCAGCGTTCGATGCCTGCAACTTCATCATGGATTACCTGAAGACCCGGGCGCCGTTCTGGAAGAAGGAGAACACCCAGGAGGGGCCGCGCTGGGTGGAAGGGAAGCAGAGCGACCAGGATGCGGCGGGGCGCTGGTAAATCCAGGCTCAGATCGCTTTTGTGGGAGCGGCCTTGTGTCGCGAAAGGGCCGCCTCGCGGCCCCCGGATCTGAGCATTGATGCAGATATTGCAGGGGCCGCTTTGCGGCCCTTTCGCGACACAAGGCCGCTCCTACAGGGAGGTGAGTGGCCTTGAAGATCAGTGATGCTTGCGTGGCACCGGCTTCAACAGCTCGTCCGGCGGCATCTCGCACTTGATCTTGCGCCCCAGCAGCGTCTCGATCGCCGGCAGCTGGTACGAATCGTCCTCACCGGCAAAGCTGATCGATACCCCGCTGCTGCCCGCACGACCCGTACGACCGATACGGTGCACGTAGTCATCCGGATCTTCCGGCAGGGTGAAGTTGATCACGTGGCTGATGCCGTCGATATGGATGCCGCGGCCGGCCACGTCGGTGGCCACCAGCACGCTGATGCGCCCCTCGCGGAAGTTCTCCAGGGTGCGGATGCGCTTGTGCTGCGGCACGTCGCCCGACAGCTGGGCGGCGTTGATGCCGTCGCGCACCAGTTTTTCCTCGATGCGCCGCACCTCGTCCTTGCGGTTGGCGAACACCATCACCCGTTCCCACTTGTTCTGCGTGACCAGGTTGTACAGCAGCTTGTACTTGTCGCTGCCGGCCACGGCATAGACGTGCTGCTCGACGGTCTCACTGGCCACGTTCTCCGGCTCGATCTCGACGATGGCCGGGTTGGTGGTCCACTGCTTGGCCAGGTTCATCACGTCGTCGGTGAAGGTGGCGGAGAACAGCAGGGTCTGGCGTTCGCTCTTCGGTGGGGTCTGGCGGATGATCTGGCGGACCTGGGGGATGAAGCCCATGTCGAGCATGCGGTCGGCCTCATCCAGCACCAGCACCTCGACCATGTCCAGATGCACCTCGCCGCGCTGGTTGAAGTCCAGCAGGCGGCCGGGGGTGGCCACCAGGATGTCGCAGTGGCGGGCTTCCAGCGATTTCAGTTGCTTGTCGAAGTCCATGCCGCCGACGAAGCTCATCACGTTCAGGCCACTGTACTTGGTCAGGGCCTGGGCGTCCTTGGCGATCTGCACCACCAGCTCGCGGGTCGGGGCGATGATCAGCGCCCGCGGCTCGCCCATGTAGCGCTCCTTGGGCGGTGGCACCTGCTGCAGCTGCGAGATGATCGAGATCAGAAACGCGGCAGTCTTGCCGGTGCCGGTCTGGGCCCGGCCAATGGCATCCTGGCCACGCAGGGTGTGGCCCAGGACCTGGGCCTGGATCGGTGTGCAGTAGGGGAAGCCAAGGTCGTGGATGGCGTGCATCAGCTCGTTGGAGAGCTTGAAGTCGTGGAAGCGGGTCTTGCCTTCCTGCGGCTCGACCACGAAATCCTCGGGCTTCCACAGGCTGGCCTGGGGCTTGGGCTTGCGTTCGCGGCGCGGCTTGTCCCGGGCGGGCTGTTCGGCGCGCGCCTGGTTGCCGGGTTGGGGGGCGGCCTGTGGTTTTGCCGCGGCCCTGGGCTTGGCGTGCTGGCGTGCTGGCGCCTTTTCGACAGGCGGTTGCGCGGCCGGCGCGGCCGGGGTCACGGCGACGGGCTCGGCGGCCTGCGGCGCGGCGTCTCCCTTGGCGAATATTTTCTTGAGTGCCTTGAGCACGGTCGTCTCGTCAACTGGTTAAGGAATGTACGCCGGGCAGTGTAATGCAAGAATCGGGCGCGGCGTAGTGCAATGCATGGCGGGCCACAGGGCTACTGCAACTGACGGCTCAGCCATTCGTGAATGTCGTTGAGCTCCTCGACCACCACTTCGTGCTCCATCGGGTACTCGTACCAGCGGGCGGCGACGCCCCAGGTATCGAGGTACTCGAAGGCGGTACGGCCCATCGAGGGGATCACCACCGGGTCGTGCACCCCGTGCAGGCACAGCGCCGGGGTGCGCTGCTGGCAGGCGCTCAGTTGCAGGGCGTCGGTGAAGGTCGGTGCGTAGGTGGACAGGGCGATCACCCCGCCCAGGG
>NZ_NIBE01000115.1:14404-14601 GCF_002205115.1 Pseudomonas sp. DrBHI1 | reverse complement strand
TCGGTTCATCAGGCCGACCTGGTGAAAGTCAGGGCCTGCCTGACGGCAGGCCGTTACCGGCCCGCACACAAAAAATCTGACACTTCCGTCTGTTTTGAAATCTATATGCGCATTCATTTGCTATGGTGACGCATAGTCACCTTTTCGCCCTTACGGCGAGTTCCTTTTTGTCGTGGCAAAAAGGAACCAAAAACCGT
>NZ_NIBE01000115.1:0-14244 GCF_002205115.1 Pseudomonas sp. DrBHI1 | reverse complement strand
TCAAGATCAAGATCAAGATCAAGATCAAGATCAAGATCAAGATCAAGATCAAGATCAAGATCAAGATCAAGATCAAGATCAAGATCAAGAAATTTATTGATCAACAATAAACGCTATGGAAACTAACCATCACAACCCGCACCTAAGAAGACCACTGTGAGTCTGCATCCTTCGCAAAAAACAGTTCACCCCACTGGAAATACATAGAGTTCGAGGTAAATGCGGCCACAAGGCCAAGCCCCCCGACGCCCCTGCCAATGACGATCATTGCACCGACGCAAAGACCCAACTGCGTCGTTAAATATTATTGACCAACACCCCCACCAAACCCTTGTCACCAAAGGCCCCGGCGGCCCCAATCCCCCGTAAAACGGCGCCTGGACAACTCGCCACTCGTTTGACATATCGAACGGCTCTGGCAAGCTATGAGTCAGGCCCCGACCGACATCGCCTGCAAGGCGAGCCGGCAGTGCTCGGGGCTCCAGGTAGCACTCAGGGCCCAGGCCGTGCGCCTGCACAACAACGACAGGCATGACCTGTCTCAAGGTGACATATGTCCAACAGCAACATTGGCAACAAGCAACCCTCCCTGCGCAAACCCGTCGTCCTGATGACCATGGGCAGCCAAGAGCGCAAAGGCCATGACTATCAGGTCATGACCCACAAATACATCACCCCGCTGGTCGAGTTCGCCGGTTGCGTCCCGGTCCTGGTGCCCACCTGCTGCGGCGTCGAAGACCTCGAGACCTACCTGGACATGGCCGACGGCGTCTACCTGACCGGTGCCGGCAGCAACATCGACCCGACCCTCTACGGCCAGGAAAACCAGACCCCCGGCAAGGGCCAGGACAAGGACCGCGACCTGTTCGACATGCCGCTGGTCAAGGCGGCGATCAAGCGCGGCCTGCCGATCTTCGGCATCTGCCGCGGCATGCAGGAAATCAACGTGGCCCTGGGCGGCGACATCTACCAGAAGGTCTATGCCGAACCCGGCTTCAACGACCACCGGGAAAACCCGGATGATCCGGTCGACGTCCAGTACGCCCCGGTGCACAGCGTGAAGATCAAGCCAGGCAGCTGGCTGCGCGAGACCCTCGGCACTGACGAGATCCGCGTCAACTCGCTGCACGGGCAGGGCCTGCGCAACCTGGGTGCCGGCATCGAGCCGATCGCCCATGCCGAAGACGGCCTGGTCGAGGCGATCCACGCCCCGAGCCTCTCGCCCTTCCTGTTCGCGGTGCAGTGGCACCCGGAGTGGCAGGCGGCGAAGAACCCCGACTCGATCAAGATGTTCCAGGCCTTCGGCGACGCCTGCCGCGCCCAGGTCCGCAAGTCCCAGGTCAAGCACCACCAGGCTGCCTGACCCACCGAAGCTTCGTTAGCTTTGATCGCGGGGCGGTGCAATACCGCCCCCGTTTCCCCGGTCACCCTCTGCTGGTCCCAGAACACCTCCCGTGGAAGCGGGCGGCGGGCTTGTGCCTGTCTCCGCGATCTTTTTTTCCTTCCCGCTAGTCATACGAGGTTTTCATAGGCCCTGGCGTGCCGTCGACGGCGGCTGGCCCATGACTCGCCGGTACAAGCTGGAAAACGCGCTGGGGCTTTCATAGCCCAGATCCAAGGCGATGGTGGTCACCGCCTCGCCGGTGGCAAGCCGCGTCACCGCAGCCATCAGACAGGCCTGCTGGCGCCACCGGCCAAACGACAGCCCGGTCTGCTCGCGAAAACGCCGGCTGAAGGTACGCGGGCTCCAGTTGAGTTGCGCTGCCCAGGTTTCGCCACGGGTGTGGACCGACGGCTGCGCCAGGAATGCCTGGCACAGGGCCGCCAGGCGCGGCTCAGCTGGCAGCGGCGCGAATAGCGGCAGCGGTTCGGCCTGGCCCAGCTCATGCAGAACCAGACGCAGCAGCAGGCCATCGCGTCCCGCCTCGTCATGCAGCGCCGGCACCTCGG
Source organism: Pseudomonas sp. DrBHI1 (assembly GCF_002205115.1). Lineage (NCBI taxonomy): Bacteria > Pseudomonadati > Pseudomonadota > Gammaproteobacteria > Pseudomonadales > Pseudomonadaceae > Pseudomonas > Pseudomonas sp. DrBHI1. The sequence goes on along the minus strand of NZ_NIBE01000115.1, from coordinate 12,294 downwards.
CGCTGGCCAGCAACAGCTGGTGCAGCAGCGGCCCGACCCGCAGTGCCTCACACACGCTGCTCGGCCTGGGCAGCACGGTCGGCTCGATGTACAGGCTGCGGGTACTCACCCCGCGCATGCGCACCTGGTGCGGCTTGCCGGGCGGAATCCACACCCCGCTGCCAGGCGGGATGACCCAGGCGCCGTCATCGGTCAGCACCTCCATCAGTCCGCTCATGCCATACAGGAACTGCGCCCGGCGATGGACATGCCTGGGCAGCAAGGTGTCGGGCGGATAGTCGGTGGCAATGGCCAGCACTGCACGGGGGATGGCATCGACCTGGGACAGGGGAACATTGCGCATGAAAGGAGGCTCTGGCCGAAACACGACGATTATTGGCCAGGTTGCGCAAGCCAGCCAAGTGGCTGATCCCTACCCTGACCGCCTCACTCCTGTTCCGAGGCCCACCCCATGCTCTATCCCCTGCTTGGCCTGTTCGGCCTGTGCGCCGGCGTCACCACCTTGCTGTTCGGCTTCGGCGGTGGCTTCTTCGCCGTGCCACTGTTCTATGCCCTGTTGCTGGCCAGCCATGGCGCGGGAACGGCCGTGGCCCAGCACGCCATGCAGATCGCCGTGGCCACCTCGGCCACGGTGATGATCTTCAGCAGTGCCCTGGCCACCTGGCGCCACCACCGCGCGGGCAGCCTGCACTGGGACCTGGTGCGGCCACTGGCGCCGGCCATCGCCCTGGGCGCGCTGCTCGGGGCCTGGGTGGCGCTGTACGTGACCAGCGCCTGGTTGCGCTGGCTGTTCATTACCTACCTGGCGCTGAGCTTGCTGGACGCCTGGCTGCGTCCAGGCTTCGTACACGCTGGCGAACATCACCTGGCGCCACTGGGCAGGGCCGGCGCCACCCTGGTCGGCGTGCCCATAGGCGCACTGGCGGCGTTGCTCGGGGTGGGCGGCAGCGTGATGACCGTACCGTTGATGCGCCGTCGCGGCGCCAGCATGCGCACCGCCACGGCCATGGCCAACCCGCTGTCACTGCCCATGTCCCTGGCGGCCACGCTGGTGTATGCGCTGCTGCCGGCCGGCCAGCCCGACCTGGGCCCGGGCCTGCTGGGTCTCATCGACCTGCGCGCGGCCCTGGTGATGACCGTCGGCGCCTGGCTCGGCATGCACCTGGCCGCGCCCCTGCTCGGGCGCATCTCCGACAGCGTGCACGCCCGCACCTACCTGGCGCTGCTGGCCTGCGTGCTGCTGGTGATGCTGGTCAACGGCCGCTAAGACTGGCGAATGGCCACGGCGACGCGGTAGGCTGCGCCCAGCATTCACCAAGGAAGGCACTGTATGAAGACGTTCGATCGCCTGCTGCTCGCCAGCGGCTTGCTCATCCCCCTCTGGCTGTTGCTGGGCGTTACCCTGACGGCCCTGGCCTACCCCGGCTACGACCACCTGCAGCAAGCCATGAGCCAGCTCGGCGCGGTCGGCGCCCCCACCCACGGGCTGTCGCCGTGGGTCAACAATTTCCCGCTGGCCCTGTTGTTCACACTGTTTGCCTGGGGCCTGGCGCGGCGCTGGCGGCACTCGAAGCTGGCGCGGCTGAGCGCCCTTCTGGTGCTGTTGCATGGCCTGGGCAGCCTGGTGACCGGCGGATTTGCCTGTGACCAGGGCTGCGCGCCGCTGCAGCCATCGGTCTCGCAACAGATGCATAACCTCGGCGGCCTGCTGATGTTCTTCTCGCTGACCCTCGCCAGCATGCTGTGGATCGGCCTGGGCACGCGTCTGGCCCGATCCCCGGGGCTGGCCTGGGGGTCGCTGCTGAGCGCGCTGCTGGCGGTGCTCACTGTCGTATTGATGGCCAAGTCTGTGCACAGCGGTGAATTGTTCGGTCTCTACCAGCGCCTGAACTACGGCGTCGGCGTGCTGTGGATCGCGGCCCTGGCCCTCCAGTCGCTGCGCACGCGCCAGCACGACGGCCTGCAAATGGCCATCGCCTGACGGCAAACTGCTGGCCCCCAGGCGTCGCGAGCGAAGGCAAACTTTGTTTTCCTTCAGATGCTTAGGACAGCAACATGCGAGTGATTCTAGCAACCGTGGCCGGCTGCCTGCTGGCCACCGCCGCCTTCGGCGCCCAGGCCCGGGCATTGAGCCCGAACGATCGCCAGGTGTGCGGCTGGGGTGCGCAGATCGCCGCCGAGGCGCAGCAGGCCAAGCTATCCGGGGTCACCCTTTACGCCACGCGCAAGAAGCTGCAGGTGCGCAAATTTGCCAAGCCATGGATGCGCATGACGGCGTTCGGCATTACCGAGCAGACCTATAACAGCCGGTCGCGGCTCAAGCCCACGGCAATCAAGCAGACGTACTACGAGCAGTGCGTGCAGCATGCTGTAGCAAAAAGATAAATACTTATAGATCAATTGCTTACATCGATTAACTAAACCAGTTTGCGAGACTTAGTTAATGTCATTTCGAGATGGTATTGTCGTGCGCCAGCGTCTCGCTAACTCGATGAGTCAAGACCAAAGGGGACGCCAGGCGTCCCCCATCGGACCATCAGGGCTCCACGGTGCCCGTCGTGTCACCCACTAACGACTCCGCCTTGAGCGGCACAGGTGGCGCCTTGCGCAACTGCGCCACCTGCCCTGCACTCACCCCCGCCGCCTGGTTGCCCCAGCTGCTGCGGATGAAGTTGACCACATCGGCCACCTGCTGGTCCGACAGCCGCCAGCCGAAGCCTGGCATGCTGAAGGTAGAAGGCGCCGTTGCAGTGGCCGGCAAGGTCGCGCCCTCGAGCACGATATGGATCAGCGAGGTGGCGTCCTCGCCCTGCACCACCGGGTTGCCGGCCAGCGCCGGGAACACCCGGGCGTAGCCCTTGCCGTCGGTGCGGTGGCAAGCGGCGCAGTTGTCGACGTAGCGCGCCGCGCCGGTCTTGCCGTCATTGCCCTGCCACAGCGCCTGGGCGACGGCACGGTCCTCGCGAAACGGTTTGTCGTCTGGGTTCACCGGCGGCAAGGTCTTGAGGTAGCGGGCGATGGCGGTCAGGTCGGCGTCGCTCATGTACTGCATGCTGTGCTCGACCACATCGCTCATGCCGCCGAACACCGCGGTGCGCTCGTTGCGCCCGGTCTTGAGGAAGGCGACGATCTGCGCCTCGTCCCAACTGCCCAGGCCATCCTTGTGGTCACCGCGCAGGCTCTTGGCGATCCAGCCCTCGAGGGGCGCGCTGCCGGCCAGGAACGCCGCGCCGTCACCGGCATCCAGGGCTTTTTCCTGCATGGTCAGCGCCCGCGGCGTGTGGCACGCGCCACAATGCCCCAGCCCTTCGACCAGGTAGGCGCCGCGCGCCACCACCGCATCGCGCCCAGCGGCTTCGAACGGCTTGACGGGCGGCGCGAACAACCCGCGCCAGAACGCCAGCGGCCAGCGCATGCTCAGCGGCCAGGGGATGTCGCTGCCCTTGTTCTGCTGCTCCACTGGCTGCACGCCATGCATGAAGTAGGCGTAGAGCGCCTGCATGTCCGGGTCGCTGACCCGGGCGTAGGACGGATACGGCATGGCCGGGTACAGCGTGCTGCCGTCCTTGCCGATGCCCTGGCGCACGGCGCGTTCGAAGTCCTCGTAGCTGTACTGGCCAATACCGCTGGCGTGGGGTGTGATATTGGTCGAGTACAGGGTACCGATGGGCGTTTCCATGGGCAGCCCGCCGGCGAACGGCTTGCCGCCCTTGGCGGTGTGGCAAGCCACGCAGTCGCCAGCGCGGGCCAGGTATTCGCCTTGCCTGACCTGCGCCGGGTCCACCGCGTCGGCGGCCTGCAGCAAGGTACTGGCGCCCAGGCCCAGCATGGCGATGAACAATGTCTTCATATTGGCCTTCCTCACGCCTGCACCAATGGACCGGGGTTCTTCAGGTAGCGCTCGCGGATCGCCCGCGCCGACCAGTAGGTCAGCGCCGCCACCAGGCCGGTGGGGTTGTAGCCCAGGCCCTGGGGGAAGGCCGAGGCGCCGGGCACGAACACGTTGTGCACGTCCCAGCACTGCAGGTAGCGATTGAGCGCGCTGGTCTTGGGATCGGTGCCCATGATCGCGCCACCGTTGAGGTGGGTGGTCTGGTAGGTGGAGGCGTCGAAGTGCTGGCCGAACGCTTTCTTGCCCGCGCTGATTGCCTTGGGCCCCATCGCCTCGGCGATCTTGGCCATGCGTTCGACCATGAAGCGGTTCATCTTCACGTCGTTGTCCTTCCAGTCGAAGGTCATGCGCAGCAGAGGCAAGCCGTAGGCATCCTTGTACACCGGGTCCAGGTCAAGGTAGTTGTCGCGGTAGGACTGGTGCGCGCCATGGGCGTCCATCGACAGCATGTGCCGGTAGCTGTCGGCCACCGCGGCCTTCCAGGCACTGCCCCACTTCGGCGTGCCCGGCGGCACCTTGGTGCCAGAGATCGGCTTGGCGCCGGCCTGGTTGACCCAGAACGGAGAACCGCCGACGAAGCCGTGCGGGCCATGGTCAAAGTTGTCGGCGTTGTAGTCATCCACCGCCACGCCGTTGCCGCCGGCGCCGATGAAGGGGTTGGTGTGGTGGCTGTCGCGGTCGAAGAACGCGGTCACGGTGGAGATGTTCTGGTAGGCGAAGTTGCGCCCGACCACCCCCTCATTGCTCACCGGATCATAGGGTTTGCCGATGCCCGAGAGCAGCATCAGGCGTACGTTGTTGTACTGGAACGCGCCGAGGATCACCAGGTCGGCGGGTTGCTCCACCTCGCGACCCTGGCTGTCGACGTAGGTCACACCGGTGGCCAGGCGCTTGTCGGCGGTCAGGTTGACCCGCAGCACATGGGCGTTGTTGCGCAGCTCGAAGTTCGGCACCTGGCGCAGGGCCGGGAGGATGTTCACGTTGGGCGAGGCCTTGGAGTACATGTAGCAGGCATAGCCGCTGCAGTAACCGCAGAAGTTGCACGGTCCCATCTGCGCGCCGTAGGGGTTGGTGTACGGCCCGGAAGTGTTGGCCGACGGCAGGTTGTAGGGGTGGTAGCCGATCTCGCGGGCGGCCTTCTCGAACAACTGCGCCGACACAGTGTTCTTCTGCGCTGCCAGCGGAAAATCGCTGGAGCGGTCGGCGGCGAACGGGTTGCCACCCTTGTCGCGGCCCACCACCTGACCTTTGATCGACCAGGCGGTGCCGGAGGTCCCGAACACCTTCTCGGCAAAATCGAAGTACGGCTCCAGCTCTTCGTAGCTCACGCCGAAGTCCTGGATGGTCATCCCTTCGGGAATGAACCGCTTGCCGTAGCGCTCCTCATAGTGGCTGCGCAGGCGCAGCTCCACCGGGTCGACGCGAAAATGCACGCCGGACCAGTGCAGCCCGGCTCCGCCGGTGCCGGTGCCGGGCAGGAAGGCGCCGAACTGGCGGTACGGCACGGCCACGTCGTTGACGCTGTGGCGCAGGGTCACGGTCTCACGGGAGATGTCCATGAACAGCTTCTTGCGCGAGTTGTAGGTCAACTCGTCCATGGTCTGCGGATAGACGCCGTCCGGGTAGGTATCCCGGGCCGGACCACGCTCCAGCGCCAGCACCTGCAGGCCGGCCTCGGTCAGTTCCTTGGCCATGATCGCCCCGGCCCAGCCGAACCCGACGATGACAACATCGACGCTCTTCATCACTTGGCTCATGGCTCAACCTCGCTCGCCGCTGATGGACACTGACGGGAAGGGATAGCGCTCGTCGCGCTCCACCCAGTCCATGAAGTCGGCGCGGGCGCCGGGGAAGCCGACCAGCTTCCAGCCGGCCAGACCCTGGTTGCCGCCGTGCAGGGGGTCGCTGAAAAAGCCCTCGCGGGTGTTGAGCCAGAGCATGCCGAAGAAGGTGGCCGCCGGCACCGAGGCAAAGGCCGGCTTGCCGCCGTCCAGGGCCTCGAGCACCTGCTGCTGTTGTTCAGGGCCGAGCTGGGCGAACGCCTTGCCGAACTGTGCCTGGCACCAGGCGTCGGTTTCGGCGATGCCCAGCCGGTAGATCTCCTGGGGGCTGAGCTTGAGCTGGTAGCCCAATTCGCTGGGCGCGTCGGGGCGGAATGGCCCCTGCATGTACCACAGCCCGCCGCTGCCATAGCGGGTGTTGAGCTGACGGTCGATGAACTCGGGCACGCCGGCATCGGCCGCACCGGGGCCAAGGGCGTCGGTGGGGATGAGCACCGCCACGGCGGCGCTGACGAAGGCCCACTCTTGCTGGGTGAAGAAGCTCGGCTGGTAGGCACGCGCCGGGGCCGGTCGGGTCGGTTCGACGGGCGCCGGGGTGGCGCTGTCGGCGAGCACTGCGCCGCCCAGTCCCGTGCCGGCGAGGGTCGCCACCGGGATCAGGGTCAGGGATTGGCGCAGGAACGCCCGGCGCGCCGATTGCACGGAGGCGGGTTGGTCCTTGGACATGAGGATGTCTCTCTGTTGATCAGGTCATACGGAAATCGTCGCCCTTTTCACCGATGAAGTTCCCAGGGCCGCAGATCGAGACAGCGCTGTCTCGGCTAAGCGGCCTTGTTTTGCCAAAAGGGCCGCGGCGCGACCCCGGGATATCGAATCGGGCAAGGGCTGTTGTTATGGCAAAAACGGGGCGAGCGCAGTGCTCGCCCCGCTCATGGGTTTCGCCGCGACCAGGCAAGCGGGTTGACCAGGTTCTGCGGCCGCTCGCCGGCCAGGGCGGCCAGCAGGTTGTCCACCGCGCAGCGGGCCATGGCCTCGCGGGTCTCCTCGGTGGCCGAGCCGATGTGCGGCGTCACCACCAGGTTGTCCAGTTGCAGCAACGGTGAATCAGCCGGCAACGGTTCGCGCACGAACACATCCAGGCCGGCGCCGCGAATGCGTCGCTCGGCCAAGGCCTGGAGCAACGCAGCCTCGTCGAGCACCCGGCCACGGGAGATGTTCACCAGGATCGCCGACGGTTTCATCAGCGCCAGCTGTGGCGCGCCAATCAGGTTCTCGGTCGCGGCGGTCAACGGCAGGCACAGGCAGACGAAATCGGACTCGGCCAGCAATGCCTCCAGGCTGCGATGCGCGGCGGCGAACCGCGCCTCCACCTCGGGCCGCGGCAGGCGGGTGTGGTACAGCACGCGCATGCCAAAACCGGCATGCGCGCGGCGGGCCAGGGCTTCGCCGATGCGGCCCATGCCGACGATGCCCAGGGTCTTGCCCTGCACGTCGCAACCGAACTGCGCCGACCCGATGCCCGCCTGCCAGTGACCGGCGCGGATCCAGCCGTCGAGTTCGACGACCCGCCGGGCACAGGCCAGGATCAGGGCGAAGCCGGTGTCGGCGGTAGTTTCGGTGAGCACATCGGGGGTGTTGGTCAGCAGCACGCCGCGCTGATTGAAAGCGTCGATGTCGTAGTTGTCGACGCCGACCGAGACGCTGGAGACCACCTCCAGCTGCGGCGCCAGATCAAGCAAGGGGGCGTCCAGGCGCAAACTGGCGCCAAGCAGCCCGTGGGCGCCCGGCAGCGCCGCACGCAACCGGGCGAGGCCGTCAGCACTGGGCGATTCGACCAGGGTGACCTCGGCGTGCGCCTGCAGACGGGCCATGAGCGCGTCGGACAGGCGTTTGTAGAGGACGATGCGTTTCTTCATTGCACGGTACCTATCGGCTGGGCGCCAGGCTTTGCCGGCGTGTCTGTTGCAAGGGATTGAGAACGGCGGTCAGGGCCACGGCCAGCAGCAGCGCCACGCACATGAACAGGTAGGAGGCGCCGGGGCCGCCGGTGGCGCCATTGAGGTAGCCCACCAGCCACGAACCGGAAAACGAGCCCAGCGCGCCCATGCTGTTGATCAGCGCCATGGCGCCCCCGGCGACGTTGGCCGGCAGCAGCTCGGGCACGATGGCGAAGAACGGCCCGTACGGCGCATACATGCAGGCCCCGGCGATCACCAGCAAGGCGTAGGACCACCAGAAATGTTCAGTGCCCAGGCTGTACGAGCCATAGAATGCCAGGGCGGCGATCAGCAGCGGCGGCCAGACAAAGCGCTTGCGCTTCTGCAGGCGGTCCGAGGCCCAGGACACACCGAGCATGGCAACCACCGCCCCCAGGTACGGCACCGCCGACAGCCAGCCGGCGGTGACGATGTCCAGCGCCGCCGCCTGCTTGAGGATCGACGGCAGCCAGAGGACGAAACCGTATACGCCGATGCTCCAGCAGAAGTACTGCAGCGACAGGATCAGCACCGTGGGCGAGCGAAACGCCTCGCGGTAGTTCTTCACCGGCTTGATGCCCTGCTGCTCGGCGTCCAGCGCCTGGCGCAGCGCCGCCTTCTCGCGGGCGTCCAGCCACTTGGCCTGCTCCGGGCGGTCATCCACCAGGCGCCACCAGATGAAGGCCCAGAGAATCGCCGGCGCGCCTTCGATGATGAACATCCAACGCCAGTCGAACTGCTGCACCAGGTAGCCCGAGACCACCGACATCCACAGGATGGTCACCGGGTTGCCGAGGATCAGGAAAGTGTTGGCCCGCGAGCGTTCGGCGCGGGTGAACCAGTGGCAAAGGTAAATGAGCATGGCCGGCATCACCGCCGCCTCCACCACGCCCAGCAGGAAGCGGATGACGATCAGCAAATAGACGTCGTGGACCACGCCGGTCAGGGTCGCCAGGCCGCCCCAGAGGATCAGGCTGGCGAAGATCAGCTTCTTCACGCTGCGTTTTTGCGCGTAAAGGGCGCCCGGCACCTGGAAGAAGAAGTAGCCAAGGAAGAACAGCGCGCCGAGCAGCGACGACAGCGCCGGGGTGATCTTCAGGTCGTCGGCCATGCCCGAGGCCGCGGCAAAGCCATAGTTGGCCCGGTCGAGGTAGGCCAGGCTGTAGGTGATGAAGACGATGGGCATGATGTACCACCAGCGTCTGGGAGCGAGTCGATCAAGCTGCATGGGGAATTCTCCTGGTCTTGTTGTTCTTGTCACATCAGGTGCCGGACGGTCCGGCGATTCAGCGTGGTTGGATCGAAGCGTTTTCGTGCAGGTCCAGTTCGTGGCGTTGCGGCAGGCCTTCCATGTCGCCTCGGCTCTGCACCGCCCGGCTGCCGCACCAATTGCCCCGGGCCACGGCCCGGCGCAACGGCAGGCCCTCGAGCAAGGCGCTGATCACGCCAACGGCGAAGGCGTCGCCCGCGCCCACGGTGTCGACCACCCGGGCCACCGGAAAACCCGGGACCACCCCATGTTCACCCTTGGCGTCGCGCCAGTAGGCACCTTCGGCACCGAGCTTGATGGCCACGCATTGCACGCCTTGCTCCAGGTAGAACTCGGCGATGCCCTGCGGCGACTGGCGGCCGCTCAGCAGGCGCCCCTCCTCAAGCCCCGGCAGGACCCAGTCGGCCTTGAACGCAAGTGCATTTATCTCGCGCACCATGGTCTGGCGGTCCGGCCACAGCGAGGGGCGCAGGTTGGGGTCGAAGGAAATGCTGCGGCCATGGGCGCGCATGTCGTCCAACAACTGGTGGCAGAGCGCGCGGCAGCTGCCGGACAGGGCCGGCGGGATGCCGGTGGCATGCAGGTGTCGGGCCTCCAGCAACGCCGGTTGCAGCTGGGTAGGCGACAGCCGGCTGGCCGCCGAGCCACGGCGGAAATACTCGACTTTCGGATCGCTGCCATCGTCGCAGCGTTCCTTGAGCTGGAACCCGGTGGGGTGCTCGTCATCGATCTCGACGCTCGAGCAGTCCAGCCCTTCCTGGCGCAGGGTGTCGAGCACGAAGGCACCGAGCGAATCATTGCCGACCCGGCTCAGCCAGCGCACCCCCAGACCCAGACGTGCCAGGCCGATGGCCACGTTGCTGTCGGCACCGGCGATGCGCTTGCCGAACCCCTCGACTTGGGCCAGCTCTCCAGGCTGCGCGGCCACGAACATGGCCATGGTTTCACCGAAACACAGGACGTCGTGCTCAGCCATGGCACACCTGCCCTTCCAGCTGCGCCAGTTGCGCGACCTGCCGCGCGGTCAGCGCCAACAGGTCGTCGCCGGCCAGGGGGTACTCGATGGCCCGCGGCAGGTCTGGGGCGAAATGCGTCATCAGTTCGCGCCACTGCACCAGGTCGAGCGCCTGGGGCACGACCGCGACCAGGCGCCCGTCGGCTCGCCGGGCGACAGCCTTGCAGTGTACGTAACGCACCCAGCGGCCCAGCAGTTGCGCCGCCAGCAGCGGCGATTCGTCGTGCCAGTACCAGTTGCCGATATCGAAGGTCATGCCCGGCGCCACGCCCTGCGCCTGCGCTTCGCGGAAGAATCTTTCCAGGGTTTGCAGCCGTCCGCCGTAGGGCGTCTGGTCGTTTTCCACGTACAGCGCCGTCTTGTGCCCCAGTAATGGCGCCAGGGCCTGCAGGTCGCAACCCGTCTGGTAATGCCCCAGCGATACCTTAAGCGCCACCGCGCCGATCTCGCTTGCCCGTTGCAAACGTTGGGCGATGGCCGGCTCCAGACTGCCATCCTCGCGCCATAGCTCCAGTGGCGTGGAGTAAAGGCTCTGCAGGCCATGCTCGGCGGCCAGGTTGGCCAGGGTAGCGGCATCGGGCGCGGCATCGAACAGTTCCTCGCGCCATTCCACCCGCCGCGCACCGGCGGCGGCCAGCAGCGGCAGATAGCTGGCCTGGCCCAGGCGCCGCACGACATCGGCACCGAAACTCGACAAGCTGATGGAGACAATGGGCGTTTGCATGTGTGTGGTCCTTGTTCTTGTGGATGAAACCGGTTTCATTTTTCGTCAGCAGCAACGGCGTCAAGGACGCCGTCATGCTTGTGATCGGGTGGAGCCTCGCGGGATCAGTTCGGCTTGCAAATCCAGGCGCCGTGCCGGCGAACCGCTGCCTTGCAGGCGCTCCAGCAGGCACTGGAACGCTGCGGCACCGATCCGCCCGGTGGGCTGGGCCAGGGCGGTGATGCCGCTGCCTACCAGCGGGTACCAGTCCAGTTCGTCCAGCGCCAGCAGGCCCACATCCTGGAACAGCGTCCCGCCGCGGGCGTGCAGCACGCTTACCACTTCCAGGGTGGCAACGCCGTTGCAGGTGAACAGCGCCTGCGGGCCGTGCCCTGCCCCGGCCATGAAGCTGCCCAGTTGCTCCGGCAGGTCCACGCCCACCTCCAGCACCTGCCCACGCAGGCCAGGGCGCCGGGCGATGGAAGCCTGGAAGGCATCGACCCGCTCCTGGCGGGAGCTGGTGCCGTCGAGCGGCTCGGTCACGGCGAGGATGTCGCGATAACCGCAGCGTTGCAGGTGATCGAGGGCCTGTTCGACGGCGTCGCTGTTGTCCAGCCCTACCAGGTCGACCGCCAGGCCGGCCAGTTGCCGGTCGACCAACACCATCGGCAAGTCACGGGCCAGCTTCGCCAATTCATCGGCGCGGTGGCCGAGGGTGTTCACGATCAGGCCGTCGACGTTGTACGACTGCAGGGCCTGCAGGTGATTGCGTTCCTGGTCGTCATCGTAGTCTGTGTTGCACACCACCAGGCTGTAGCCGTGCTGGCGGCAGGCTGTCTCGACGCCGTGCATCACCGCCACCGAGTAGGGGTTGCGGATATCCGCCAGGAGCATGCCGATCAGCCCGGTGCGGCCGCGCTTGAGGGCGCTGGCCATGCGGTTGGGGCGGTAGCCGAGGCGTTCGACGACGGCCTCGATGCGTTGCGCGGTGGCTTCGGCGAGCAGTTGCCTATCTTCGCCCATGTAGCGCGAGACCGTCGCCTTGGAAACGCCGGCGGCCTTGGCGACCTCGCTGATGGTGACCCGCCCGCGGACGGGAGCTGGCTCTTTGTTCACCCTGTTTCCTTCTTGTTTGCGCTTTTGCAGGGTTGATGAAAACGGTTTCAATCAAATCAGGGATGGGGGGTGGCGTCAAGTGACGGGCTTTCTGCCAAAGCGGGGGGATTCAGTGCCAAAGGCTTGTCCTGCCGGTGTCGATGGGGGGCTTCAGGGTTATGGTGGTTTTCTGGAGTTCGTTAACCCTGCCTTGGAGATGGCCATGACCGCACTGTTTCGGATCAGTCTATTTTTGATGCTTGCTGGTATGGGCATGGGGGATATCGTGGTGGCCAGTTTGGGGTTGGTCGGGTTGTGTGGGAGGGCTGTGGTGCTCAGTGTTCGGCAGGATGAGGGTGAGGGGCGGAAGGTTGGGGAGTCGGAGTTTATTGCCTGAAAGGTTTGGTTCTGTTCTGTTCTGTTCTGGTTATGGGATTACTGTTTTGATATTTTTATGCGCATTCGGGAAGTCTCAGATTTTTTGTGTGCGGGCCGGTAACGGCCTGCCGTCAGGCAGGCCCTGACTTTCACCAGGTCGGCCTGATGAACCGATCTCCGTACA
>NZ_NIBE01000114.1:0-3117 GCF_002205115.1 Pseudomonas sp. DrBHI1 | reverse complement strand
CAACGTCGTGCAACGCCCGCCCGCAGGTACCCATCGCTCACTGCCAACCGACCAGATCAGTGCGCTCAACCCGCTGCTGGCCAATGTGCCCGGCCTGGCCGCCATGGGCGAGCTGGCCAGCGGCAACTACGTGGTGTGCAGCCTGCCGTTCGAGACACTGACCAAGAACGCCAACGGCGACGGCAGCGTCCGGGCCTTCGTGCGTACCGGCGGCAAGATCAGTGAACAGGCCAGCCTGTCACTGCCTGAAGACCTGCAGAACGTGCTGCTCAGTGGCGTGGTGTGGAACGCGGTGTCCTCGGCGGTGGGCCAGAAGCACTTGCACGACATCAACGAGAAGCTGGACGCCATCAAGCGTCAACTGGATGCCATGCAGCACGATCTGGACGAAAAACAGTGGGAAGAGCTGACCGGGATGTTCGAGTACACCCAAGGCGTGCTCGATCACTATCCGCAAGAAGGCATCGACAGCATTGCCCGCCAGACACTTGAGAATCAACATAGCCAGATCACCTCCCTGGCCAAATACTTCGATCGCAAGATGAACGAAGAACTGAAGCACGCCCAAGATGTGCAGGCTGACAAATTGTTCGGTGTGGACAGCACCCGCCAGGCATTGCAGGGCAGCCTGACGAAGATGGAGGGTTGGGTCAGCGGTTACCTGCAAACCGCACAGCTGCAGGTGGTCAGTTGTGCCTTGCGCTACCTGGCCGAGCCACTGCAACGCTATCGCGCCCAGGCGGCCAAGGCTCTCGAAAGTCTCGGCCAACTGGAGGAAATCGGTAACCAGAGCCGCAGCATCTACAACTCGCAGATGGAACTGACCAGCTCACGCATGTTCAGCCTCGACGCCTCGCTGAAACAAAGCTTCACGGCGCAACTGGACGGCCTGAGCAGCGTCTTGGCCCAAGGCCCGCAGGACACCCAGCAACTGCAGCAGTCGCTGTTCGATCAAGGGGAGCGTCAGGTACTGCTGCGTTATGAGAACGGACAGATCGCCGAAGCCCAACTGCTGGAGCGGGCAATCTGAGGGCGGCCAACGTAGCCTTTGGTATAAGCGGAACGGGGGATGGCACAATCAGGGCCGGGGGCGTGAGTGTGCAGAAGTTGTCTGCTGACGATCACGCTCTCAACCTTCGAAAAGCACGGTGCACTTGCGATTCGATTGTGCCCGTGCCCGAAGATCAGCCATGCGACTCAGCAACGATGCAGGGATGGGCTGGAGACGTTCCGGGTTCTCGGTAATGTCCGTGTGCACAAGCTCAAGAATGGCTTTTTCGGCCTCCTGCGCTTCGCATTCGATGGCCAGAAGTTCCACGTTCACCCTTGATTTGGACATGTTTTGCTCCTTCATCCGAACTATGCGACAACTGCCGCATGTGCGGTCTGACCAAGGGAATGTACAGCAGAATGACTTGAGGGAAATGAGGCACAAGCCCACCGTTACATGTTTCAGAACGGGACTACATGCCCATTGCCGATCGATCGGCACAGGCGCTCGCTCTAAACCGCACCTGAACGCCGCAGGCCTTTAGCCATTAGCACAACCGCCCTAATCGACCCTACTCACCCAGCACTCGTATAGTCCCCTCTGGATTACAAAAACCAGGAAAGGACTCCATGGGTCACAAACTTCCACCCCTCTGCCAATGGCTGGCCATCCTGGCCCTCACCTGCAGCACCCCAGCCCTGGCCGCCCCTGCCTCAGGCGACTACTGGATCATCTACGGCAAAGGCGAACGCCTGCACAACGAGGTCTACGTCGCCGATGCCGCCGGCATCCTGCAAAAGCCCGGCGGCGTGCAATCGGCCCAGGTCATGCAGCTGTTCGAAGACCCGGCCTTCCCGACCCTCGCCGCCTACGAGGTGCAGGTCAAATGCAAACAGCGCCAGATCCGCCTGGACAGCGCCCGGGCGATACGTCGCTTCGACGGCGCCGTGCGCGATGTGAAAACCAATATCCAAGGCTGGGTCGCACCGAAGGACTACTGGCTCCAGCGCACCTTCGCCTTCGTCTGCGCCCCCGACAACCGCGCGCGCAACCAGATGCTGTCGATCGGCAAGATGCCAGCGGCGAAGATGGTCGCCACCATCCAGGCCATGTTCATCCAGTTGATTGGCGTGCAGGCCAACAGCCAGGCGGTGCAGGAGTTGGACGACATGCTGGCGAACACCCCACGATGAGCACGCGCCCTCTGCTGGTCCTTGGCCTGTTGCTGCCTGCGCTGGCCGGCTGCATCCCGACCCTGCCGGAGCTGATGGCGGGCAACCAATGGCAAGGCCGCGACGCCAAGCAGGCCATCGACTTCTTCGGCCCGCCCATGCGCATGGAGCCGTTGCCCGGCGGCGCTGGGGTGCAGTTGGGCTGGTACCGCGATACCACCTACGTGCAAAAGGAGGTGGTCGGCAGCACCGCCGAGATGCAAGGCAACGTGATGGTCCATACCAACTACTGGGACGACGTGGCCCATCCTGGCGGCTGCACGATTTTGATGTCGGTGAACAAGGCGCGGCAGATCAACGACTTCTCCACCAAGGGCCGCTGTAACGGCGTGAACCTGGCGCCATAGCGACTAGCCGAAACGTGGCAGCGGACTTGTTGGAGCGGGATCGTGGGAGCGGGCTTGCCCCGCGATAGTGCCCCCCCAGGCAACCAAGCTCCCAGCCAGATATCCTCCCCCTACTCAGCCCCCCGCCCAACCATCAACCCATGATTCACATCCTGGGCCAACGCCTTGGCCATGCCACTGAGGTAATGCACCGCCGTCAGCAGTGTAGGCAGATGATCAGTCTCCACCATCGCCAGATCACTGATCTTGTGCACCGCACACATCAGCACGGTCGCCTGCTCCACCGCATGGTCCAGCGGATGCCCCGCCACCACGCGGAACAGCGGGTCTTGCACTCCTATCTCCCCGCGCCAAACTTAGTACAGACAGTCCGGCCGGCGTGGCGATGCTCAACCAATAAACCATTGATGCTTACCTACACAATCCATGCGGCAATTATCATCTTTTCGCGGTTAGGTGAATCGCCCCTGGTTTCCTAGACACTCTCCAAGCTCAGAAAATAGCGTTTCTCATACTCTACTGGAGACAGCTGCATAGCACTGCTGTG